>CAYMBG010000066.1:0-15023 GCA_964388615.1 uncultured Chitinophagales bacterium
ATATGTTATATCCGGAAAAAATCTATCTTTTCAACAAGATTGACCTACATGAGGCAGTCAGAACATAAAAACAGAAGTAAAGAATATTCCATTTACGGGTATCGCTGATGCAGGATTATTATTGAAACTGTGTGTAACGAGTGGCAAGTGACGCGGTAGTTTTATACTTTCTAAATTATACCTTTGACCATATGTAATGAAGAGACAATCCAAAGCATTGAATGCCGGCATCATTCAGTGCCTGCAGTCAGGTGAAGAATTCGGTGATTTTTAATTATTCAACACCTGGCCGTGATCCATAGAAAATGGAAGGTATGTGCTGTATTTGTTTTATAGTTGTAGTATCTCACGCCAAGTCTGTGATAATTATGAATATAATGAAAATCAAAGAATGGTTTCCCGATGAGTACAGTACCATGATGTCCACAAAAGCTTCAACAGACTGAATGAAAAAGCCTGCAGACATTATACCACCATCGCCGGAAGCAACAAAACGTTTTGAAGCGCTGTTCCCCGGAGCGATCAGTAATGCCAGGTGTGTGATATGGGGCATTCACCATAGGTAGGCTTAGATAAATCGCCAAATTTATAAGTAGATACCTTATTTTTTAAATATGAGATTGTATATCAAATATATGGTGAGTTTGCGATGCAAAATGCTGGTAAAGGAGGAATTGAGCAAACTTGGCATAACCAATTGCACTGTGGATCTTGGTGTGGTTGATATTCAGGAGGATATCACAGAGGATCAGTTGAAGAAATTCAGAAACAAACTTAAAATGGCAGGGCTGGAACTACTTGACGATAAAAGAAAAATTCTGGTTGAAAAAATAAAGAATGTAATTATCGATATGATTCACAATGCAGAGGATATACCCGATGTGAATGATTCAGATTATATCAGTGAAAAACTGGGCTACGATTACACGTATCTATCAAACACATTTTCTGAAGTCAAGGGTATGACGATACAAAAGTTTATAATTTTACATAAAATTGAAAAAGTAAAAGAGTTGTTGCTTTATGATGAAGATAACCTGACTGAAATCGCTTATAAATTAAATTACAGCAGTGTAGCCCACCTTTCCAATCAGTTTAAGAAAGTTACCGGTTTTACCCCCAGTTTCTTCAAGGAAATGAGGTTCAAGAGGGAAAAAAATCTTGAAAGTCTGTAATTTATGTAAATTATTACCCAATATTATGTAATCTAATTATTTAAATATGGTACTAATTTATATCTATATATTAATAAGTGGAAGACATGCAATGTATGGTCATAGTATAAAATCATGTCTCTATTTAATTTTTATGTCATATTATATAAAGTATACATGATATTGAATCATGATAAAAACACGTCCCAAGCGCAATGGGTGTAAGTTTTTTTTAAAAAAATATCAACCGATGTTAATAAAATTAATGTTTTGAATATGAATGCATCTGAAGCCAGATCAAAAACGAATAGTCAAGGTGGGCAAATCGCGTCAAAAAAAAGGCTATATGTAAAATATATGGCAAGCTTAAAATGTAAAAAAAATGTAAAATCTGTTTTTAATAAAAAGGATTTAACACCTGTGATATCAGACAATGTAATTGAGCTTTATGAGGATGTTACACAAGCACAAATGGATGATATAAAAGAAAATATAAAGAAGGAGGGGATGGAGGTTGTTGATGAAACAGACAGTATTATTGTAGACAAAGCCATTGCTTTGATAAAAGAACTTATTCATGAATCAGATCAGCTTCCTCATATTTCATATGAAGAGATTGTCAATAAGGATATCATTTTGGGAAATGAGCATATATTAAGAATATTTTCTGAAATACAAGGTATTTCCATTTTGCAATACATTATATATCAAAAAATTGAAAAAGTGAAAGAATTGTTACTGTACAGTGATCTTTCTATACAAGATATAGCCTCTAAACTTAACTATAAAAATGAATATTATTTAATTGCACAGTTAAAAAAATTTACAGGTCTTTCACCTGATTATTTCAGAGAAATCAAAAAGAAACGGGAACTCCTTACCAATGGTAAGTGATGTTTACATAAGTCAAAAATTTGGTATCGCTGTAAACTATGTAACCATTCAGCGGTTACATGTAAGGATTTTTAATCGAAATCTGACAATATTATCTGTGAACAGTGTGAATTCAGGATCTTGAATTTTGTACATACAAAAGGGATCAATAGATGAAACTACTTAAGCACTATATATTATTGTCTTTCTTTGCCGCCTTTCTGGCAGCAGGATGTTCGATACAGAAAAATCCGGTAACCGGAACGACCCGGGCATTCGGCTATTCATGGAGTCAGGAGGTGCAGATTGGAAAAGAAGTGGATCCGGAAATCGTTGCTCAGTTTGGATTGTACAATGACGATAACGTGGCAAATTATGTAGTGGAAATTGGAGAGACGGTACTCGAACAGAGCCATTTGAGAAGACCGGAAACAGAAAGCCACTTCAGAGAAACAGAATTCACATTCCGGATACTCGACAGTCCCGTCATCAATGCATTTGCTCTTCCGGGAGGCTATATTTACTTCACAAGAGGGATGATGGTCCACCTGAGCAATGAAGCCCAGTTTGCTGTTGTTATGGGTCATGAGATCGGGCACGTAGCAGCCAGACATTCATCCCAGCGAGCCCTGAGACAAACGATTGGCCAGATAGCTGTGATCGGCGGGGCCGTGATGGGGCAGGAAATTTTCGGCCTGCCGGGCCAGACAATTTTGGATTTAAGCAGCACGGCGGCACAGTTAATTTTTCTCAGCTACAGCAGAGAGAATGAACGGGAGTCAGACAATCTCGGTGTGGAATATGCCGCCATGAGTGACTATGATGCTTCGGAAGGAGCGGCTCTTTTTACCAGTCTGAAAAGGATTTCAGAGATGCATGATCAGAATATTCCGAATTTTGTTTCTACGCACCCGGATCCCGGTGAAAGGGAGCGTGCCATCCCGGAGGAAGCAAATCGCTGGAAAGATCAGGGATATGAACAATCGATGAGAAATGAGGAACGGTATATGGAACTTATCGACGGAATGGTATATGGGGAGGACCCGCGACAGGGCTTTACAGAGGATGGATTTTTCTATCATCCGGACCTTGCTTTTCAATTTGAGGTTCCATCGGGTTGGTCACTTATCAATCAGCCGTCGCAAGTGGTATTGCTGAGTCCCAATGAAGATGCCGTATCTGTTTTCCGGATCGATTCGGAGTCCGATACTCCTCAACAATCGGTCCGGTCAGTGACATCACAGGAGGGCATTTCGATAGTGGACGAAGGAACGGCATTGAGCAGTGGATCCTGGGAAGCCTGGATTGCAAAAGCTCATGCAGAGCTTGAAGATGGAACCCCGTTGACCCTTCAGATATATGCCGTTGATTTTGACAACAATATCTACCGATTTCTGAGCTACACGGGACGTGACAACTATGATACCATGGAACCGGGTTTCAGCACTGCCACGGAATCATTCGATCGGCTTACAGATTCCGGGAAACTGAATATTGAGCCGGTCAGGATACGTGCATTCCGGGCTGAGCGAAGTGGTTCGTTTGAATCGTTTTTACCGGACCCGCTCCCGGGAGCAAGGGACGCTCTTGAAATCGCAATAATAAATCAGGTTGAACTTGATGAACAGATTGAACAGGGCCGCTGGTTGAAAATACCGGTTCAATAAAATGTCAGGGCGTATTCCCTGCACTATAAAGGCCTGTAAATGCACAAATGATCCGTTAAAACTACGGCATATATTATATACCATTTATTCTATGTACCTTCGAACATGAAAAACAATAATGAATATCAACCCATCAACCGCAAGTTAAAAATACTCCTTGCCGAGGATGACAATGCCGATTGCCTTCTTTTTGAGGAAGTAATAGCGGAATTACCGGTATCAGTGAATTTATTTACGGTTACAAATGGTGAAGAACTCCTTGGCTGGCTCAATAAAAAAGGGAATAAACTTCCGGATGTGCTTTTCCTCGATCTCAACATGCCTCGTAAAAATGGTTTCGCAGCTTTGGGGGAAATCAAACGTAGTTCCAAATTGCAGGATCTTCCGGTCATTATTTTTACGACGGCTAATGATAAAGAAAGGATCAAGCAGGTTTACAAAGACGCAGCACACTACTATATCCGCAAACCCAACAAATTTTCGGATCTCAAAAAACTGGTCTATAAAATACTTGTATTAATATCGGAGAATAATATTTCACTCCCGGATAAAGAGCATTTTATTTTAAAGGTCGACTCTTAAATCAATTTTCTTTGAAAGCAAAGAAGCCATCAAATAAACGTCTGAAGACAGCAACTAAATCAGACCAACCATTTCCAATAGTATGTATCGGTGCTTCTGCAGGCGGGCTGGAGGCCTTTAAATTGCTGATCAAAGCGACATCCGAAGATTCCGGGATGGCGTACATTCTTGTTCAGCATTTGGATCCCAGCCACGATAGTCTGTTGCCCGAATTACTTGAAAAAGTAACAAAGATTCCCGTTTCGGAAATTTCGGAGACAACAGATTTGGCACCTGATCATATCTACGTGATGCCCAGTAACAAAATCATGGTGACCGAAGGTGGCCATTTAAAGCTGGTTCCACGTCCTCCAAAAAGTAAAACAGAGCGTAATCTGCCCATAGACACCATCTTTACCTCGCTGGCGGAAGTGTATCATGAGCATGCAATTGGAGTGGTATTGTCAGGAACAGCTACGGATGGCACGCTTGGGTTGAAAGCTATCAAAGAGCTGGGAGGCATCACTTTTGCACAGGACTCACTGTCAGCAAAGTTTGAAAACATGCCGAATAATGCCGTGGAAGCAGGTGTGGTGGATTTCATACTTTCGCCAGAAAAAATTCCGGAGAAGTTGCTGGAAGTAACGAGCTTTATCAATGCTCCCGCTGAGGGTAAAAAAGATCCGCATTTGGAAGATGAGGACATTTACAGAAAAATTATTTCTGTGCTTCGCATCCGCAAGGGAACAGATTTTACATACTATAAGCAGACCACGATTCGGAGAAGAATCCTCCGAAGGATGCTGATTACTCAAAAAACCAAACCTGCTGAATACCTCGCCACTTTAAGAGAAGACAAGGATGAGCAGGATGCACTATACCAGGACTTTTTAATTCCGGTTACTTTTTTTTTCCGTGATCCGGAGGCTTTTGACAATCTATATAAAAAGGTCGTACCACAAATTGTAAATAACAAAGTCGCCGGTGAACCCATCCGGGTTTGGGTAGCAGGGTGCAGTACCGGTGAAGAAGCCTACTCCATAGCTATTTGCCTGCAGGAGTATCTGGACAAAAACTCTTTGAAGGGTTCGGAATATAAAGTGCAGATCTTCGCCTCCGATATCAGTGAGCCTGCCATCAAACAGGCCCGGACCGGTATGTACTCAAAACTGGAGACAAGCGGTGTTTCAGAAAAACGCCTGAGTGAGTTTTTTACAAAAACAGATGGCCATTTTCAGGTAAACAGACGGATAAGGGATATGTGTGTATTCGCTTGTCATGATTTTTTAAAAGATCCGCCGTTCGGAAAAATGGATCTCATAAGTTGCCGGAATGTGCTTATCTATATGGAACTCTATCTGCAGAAGAAAGCGCTTGTCACTTTTCATTATGCATTGAACTCCAATGGATTCCTGTTTCTCGGCAAATCTGAAGCTACCGGCGGGGCACCTGAGCTTTTTGAGTTGATCATCAATAAAGACAAAATTTATACGCGCAAAGATGCACCAGGCAAGTTTATGCATGTAGTCAGTCCTGGATCCGAACGGAATCTCAATCAATCTGAAAACAAAGAAAGTTCCGAAAAGATGCATTCCGATTTTCAAAAAACGGCGGATGATATCATGCTCAACCGATATATGCCTGCCGGTGTCGTTGTAAATGAAGCCATGGATATTGTGCAGTTTCGTGGCAGTACAAGCAGCTACCTGGAACAAACGTCGGGGAAGCCCAGTCATAATTTGATGGTCATGGCAAAACATGGTCTGGCATTTGAACTGCGGAACGTATTGCACAAAGTAAAAAAGGAAAAAGGAACGGTTAAGAAAGAAAATATTCCCGTTAAAAAAGGTGGAGAATTGCACAATGTAACCATCGAAGGCATTCCATTGCCCAACACCATAGAACCGTATTATCTGGTTTTGTTCCATGAAAACGTCTCAAGTGAAAAACAACAACCTGCCGGTACCGGGACAAAGAAGGGAGCGAAAACAAAAACGGACACCGAGGACTTGCGTGTAAAGCAATTGGAGCGGGAACTTGTTGAAACCCGGGAAGATATGCGCAGTATTACCGAGGATCAGGAAGCGGTTAATGAAGAGCTTCAAAGTGCCAATGAAGAACTGTTGAGCGGTAGTGAAGAGCTGCAGAGTTTAAACGAAGAACTGGAGACCAGTAAAGAAGAGCTTGAAAGCACCAATGAAGAACTGGTTGTGGTCAATAATGAAATGACAAGCTTGAACAAGCAGCTGGAGGCAGAAAAAAACTATTCCGAAGCTATTGTTTCAAACATACGTGAGCCCCTCCTGGTATTGGATAAACATTTGCGGGTAAGAACGGCTAATAACGCCTTTTATAAACTGTTCAAGATGAGTGAAGAGGAGACAGAAGGTGTTATTGTTTATGAGCTTGCCGACAAACATTTTGATATTCCGAAATTGCGAACCCTGCTCGAGAAAAGCATCCCGGAAAAATCAAAGATCAATAATTTTGAAATAACGCATACTTTTCCAAACACGGGAAAACTGATTCTGCTTGTTAACGCCCGCGTGGTAACACGTGAAAGCAAGACAGAAGAATTAATTTTGCTGTCCATCGAAGATATTACAAAACAGGAAACGGAAAGAAGAAAAAGACACGATATTCAGAAGCAGCACACCAAAGATCTGGAACAAAAAATCAAACAACGCACGGCTGAATTGAGTGATGTCAATAAAAGACTGGTGCTGCAAAATGAAGAACTGCTAAAGATGAACAAAGAACTGGAAGCGTTCGCTTATGTATCCAGTCACGACTTGCAGGAGCCGTTGCGGAAAATTCAAATCTTTGTGGACCGGATCCTTGATAAAGAACACAAGAACTTATCCACCAAGGGAATATCGTACTTCAATTTTATTCAGGATGCGGCGCACCGGATGCAGAAACTGATTGAAGATTTACTGACTTTTTCCAGATTGGCCACAGCTGAAAGAAAGTTTAAACCCACAGACCTGAATACCGTTGTCGATAAGGCAAAAGCTGACTTTAGAGACATCCTTGATGAAAAAAATGCAACCATTGAAACAGACGAACTTTGCGAGGTCAATGTTGTTGAATTTCAATTCCAACAGCTCATAAACAACCTCGTAAGCAATGCATTGAAATTTGCAAGACCCGGCACTCCGCCGGTAATAAAAATTACCAGCAACATTTCTCTGGGCAGTACATTGAAGCAGAAAAACCTGGTTCCGGATAAAAAGTACTGCCATATTACTTTTTCGGACAATGGTATCGGTTTTGAGAAAAAATTCGGTGAGATAATTTTTGAAGTTTTTAAAAAACTGCACAGCAAGGATGAATTTCCGGGAACGGGAATCGGATTGGCAACTGTGAAAAAAGTCGTAGACAATCACAACGGTATAATTACAGCCACAAGCAAGCTGGACAAAGGTACTACTTTTGAAATCTATATACCTGTTGAAAGTAATATTCTGAAGTAGAGAAATAGGTCTGTAATTAGTACATCAGGGGAATCTTACATAAATCCGTCTGAGAGTTACATAAATCATGTAAACTTTCAATCAGTGTTTTATATAAATAATAATTGCTTAACTGTAATAGTTGCAATCTGATATTATTGCATATTGATACTGGGAGCTTAGAAAAAGAAGAATTTTTCAAGATCAAGTTTAGAAGGATTTTTAAACCAAAGCATGTGAATAATTAATTTAACGATTTAAAAAACCGGCAACAACGAGATTAGTTAACAAGACCGCTTTTGATTTGACTTCTAATAACAAATCGCATGTCAAAACTTCTGCACAAATAACAATTAGGTTAATTCAATAAAACCAGGGAGTTCACTATGAAACAATACCGAACATCTTTCACACAGATATGTGGCTTAGGATTGTTGATGGTATTTTCTGGTCTTCTCGCAGCCTGCGGGAGCACCAGTCCGCCCACACAGCAACTCACAGAAACACAGATGGTTATCCAACAAGCCGAGCAGGCGGGAGCCAATGATTTTGCCCCTCTTGAAATCCGTGATGCGAGGAAAAAACTGGAGATGGCCCAAAAGGCTGTGGAAGAGAAAGAGTATGAACGCGCTCTTCGTCTACTTGAACATGCCAGAGTCGATGCTGAGCTGGCCCAGGTGAAAACGCTATCCGGTCAGTCTCAAAAAATAGTAGCTGAACTAAGAGAAAACATCCGGACCCTGCGGGAAGAAATCGGAAGTAAAAGTGGAAACAACAATAAAAACTGAGGAAACTCATATGAAATACAACTATTATCCATTCTATTTGGTGTTACCCTTGTTTCTGTTCTTCGCAAGCTGTGGTGGTCCACCTGCACAAAATCCGATTTTAGAAGATGCGAGCACCGCTTATGAGGCTGCCGAACAAGATGAAGACATTGTGCGGTTTGCTCCAGTTGCCCTCAAAGAAGCCGAAGAAACACTTGAAATGAGCCGCAGACTCTGGGAAGCAAAAGCAGACAAGGTAGATGTTGAACATCATGCCTATCTGGCAAAACAAAGAACGCTTATTGCCCGGGAGACAGCTATGTTAAATGCTGCAGAAAACGAAATTGGAAGGGCGGAAACAGAACGACAGCAAGTTTTGCTGGAAGTGCGTCGTAGTGAAGCGATGAATGCTGAAGCACGGGCAGGACGGGCTGAAGAAGAAATGCGGCGGGAACGAACATCATCAGAAGAAAGAGCGCTACGTGCCACGGAAGAAATGCAGCGGGAACGAACATCATCAGAAGAAGCCAGGAAAAGAGCTGAAAAACTTGCAACAAGGGTTGAAGAACTCGAAGCTCTTCAAACGGAACGCGGTCTGGTCCTCACTTTAGGTGATGTAACCTTTGATTTTAATAAGGCAACTTTGAAGTCTGGTGGGTTACGAACGATCAGAAATCTGGGCAATTTTCTGGAAGAATATCCCGAGCGTAATATTCTGGTTGAAGGACATACCGATAGTATAGGATCAGACGAATACAATCTCGGTCTTTCTGAACGAAGAGCAAATGCTGTGAGACAAGCATTGATCGGCCTTGGGGTTTCAGGCCAGCGTATCAGGATTCAAGGAGTTGGGAAAATGCAACCTGTAGCCAGTAATGCCACCGAAATCGGGCGGCAGCAAAATCGACGTGTGGAAGTGATTATATCCGATGAAAATGGGGTTATTTCGGAACGTTGAAACTCCAATAGTTTACATGGCGGCTCCCTATAGACATTACAAACGCTCCCTCTCATAATCCCGTACATCTATTCATAAGGCAAACGGAGTGGGAGCGTAGTCCAGGCAAGTGAGGCCGATGGTGTAATGCTGCTGCGGAGTTGGCCCGGCAACACAGGAGTGCTGCTCAGTTGATTACCAGTTCTGTCACTTCCACTCGCATGTCTTCAATGTCCCCACTTTCAAGGATCAGTTTGTATTGTTCCAGTTGGTCACCGAATTGTTGTTTGATCATTTCACGCTGTGCATCAGGCATCGCATCGAGGCGTTCCTCCATCATTTGCAAAGCTTGTCGTGCTTCAGCCAACTCCTCTTCGGTAAACATATCGCCAAGTCCCTCAAAAGCAATTTCCGTAACCATCGGAACCGGTAGACCGGAATGCCACTGATAATCAGAAAGGGTGTAATGGATCTGAAGCGACCCCTTGTAATCAAATGTACCATGATGCATCACCAGGTCCTCTCTGTCCAGAAAGAAGGTAAATGACTCGACTGAAACAGGTTGCCCGCTTGGTTCCATGTTATCATCCATCAGCTCATCGATGGTAGCCATGCTACTTAGAAACTCCTGATCGTCCACGTACACGCGGTATACCGGATGTCCTTCATAGGTGTCATGTTCCACCGAACGGGCATGCCTGATCACATCATCGTATATGCCGTGAGAGAAGCCACCGGTTTCACTTGTCTCCAGAAATCCATCGGTTTCTACGGTAATGAGATCATAGCGGCCGTTGTGCTCTTTTTTCTCCAGAACATTTGTAGTTTCCTGACCCTCAAAAACTCCGGAAACAATCGTGTTTGTAAGCGTAAGCCGGTCGATATGCTGTATTCTTTCCTGTGTAACCTCCACAACGCGCCCGGCAAGTTCTTCGGGTGTTGGTTGTGCCGATACCAGGTTGCCGCTTATTGATAAAACCATAATTACCGGCAAACAGATAATATATTCTCGGATTTTCTCTTTACTCATAATGGTCCCTCCGTGTTGTAATGATCAGATGACACATTCGCATATTGGCAAACCCCTGTTTTTCACAATAATATGCCCTTCAATGCACAGATACGTTTGGATATGTCTGCGCACACTCATTCAATGTATAGGTTTTTATATCGTTTCTCAAACAGGCAGATCCGGAACAACTATCCATAGCATGTCATGCTACCTTATCAGAGTAAATTTTTTGGATTCCACATATCCACCTGCTTGCAGCCGGTATATATAAACTCCACTTGACAATCCGGCAGCCTCAAATATCACCTCATGCCATCCAGCAGACCTTTTCCCCGCATCAAGGAAAGCCACCTGTTGGCCGGAAAGTGTATAAATGCAGAGATGAACTTCGGATGGTACCGGTAATTGAAACCGGATTATGGTAACAGGATTGAACGGATTGGGAAAGTTCTGGTTCATAATGAAACTCGTGACATTGCCATGCAGCTGTTCGGTGGCTGTACCTGATGGACAACTACCCCATACGGGTTTGTTTTCTTCACTTAAGGGACAGCTAAAGGAAAAGTTTGCAGGTTCGGCAGTGATCTTTTCAACGCACCAGCTGCTCAGGTCCTGATTGAAAGAAGCGGCACCAGCAAACATGGTTTCCATATCGGTCACGTTACGCACATCCCAACCGCCAATATCTTGATTAAAGGCACGTGCATCGGCAAACATGGCATTCATGTGCATGACGTTACTTACATCCCATCGGCCAATATCCTGATTGAAAGAATGGGCAGCATAGAACATCAGCCCCATGTGGGTTACATTACCGGTATCCCAATTACCGAGATCCTGATTAAAAGAAACGGCACCACTGAACATGGAAAACATGTTGATCACACCGGCAACATCCCAGTTACCGATATCACGGTTAAATGAGATGGTACCTGAGAACATCATCACCATGTGGATGACATTGCCTACATTCCATTCACTGATATCCTGGTTAAATGACACTGCTCTACCGAACATTTCATTCATATCATTAACCTGGCTTACATTCCATTCACCGATATCCTGGTTAAAAGCTGCGGCATCAGAGAACATCCAGCCCATGGTGATCACATTACCGGTATCCCATTTGCTTATGTCCCTGTTGAAAGAAGCGGCACCACTGAACATGTATCTCATGTTTGTGACGTTGCTGACATCCCAGGAGCCGATATCCTCATTGAAGAAAAATTTTTCTTCAAATAATGCTTCCATGCTGGTAACCGGTGAGGTGCAAAGACGAGACAGGTCTGATTCATTCCGGATATGTAGTCTCAGTAAATCATTATCTGCAGCTTCATATTCGATGCCCTGAACAGTTCCCTTACTGCCCGAAGCAACTCCCGGACATTTTACTGTAATACCGTTATCATCGAGGAAAAAGGTACCTTGACTGACCGAACGTCCGGGGATAATCAGAAGGCAAAGCAGCACAACTATTCCGGGGAAAAATAGTGTTGTTTTCATGTGTTTATAATTTATGATTCTGACGTCACATGTAGTACCCATGTTGGCTATAATCATGCTTCTGTGTGGCGATAAGCCGCCATGGGTATTTCATTGAAACTCCCCGTGCTTTTATAGAGGTTTATAGACGTACTTATGCAAGAGTCCCGGTAAACAGCCGGTAAAGAGATGCCTGCCGCTCAGCAATGTGCGGCCAATGTAAAATGACCTTAATGCCATTTTACGATTCAGTTGTCGGTTGCCATGACAACTGTACCAAATCCCTGATTTATTTCAGAAAAACTACAAGTACAGACCAGAATTTTCTCAAATGCTCCGACAAAAACATATGGTATTATTGCTGAACAGAAGCGGTATTATGAAAATGCCTGGAAGTCTTTTTCAGATCTGCACATATTTCATAATCTACTTGCAATTCCCGATGAAAGCAACTGAAAGGGTAAAAATCAATTATATACAGAAAAAAAGGGCGCAATCGCAATAGGAATACAGGTAGAAGGCGGCAGGGAGGTATCTGCGTTAGGGAGAAGCAAGCTGTGGTTTCAGGATGAAGGACAACGGAAACCAGTGAAACGGAAATTAGTGATACAGAAAGCTCTGGAATGAAACATCCGGATAAAATAAAAGGCCTGCAGAACCGGGTCCGCAGGCCTTTGGATAATAGTGCCTGAACAGAATATTATTTGACCAGAGTCATTGTCCGGGTCAGTTCCGTACCGGCAGCATTGAGGCGGTAAATATATGTTCCGCTTGTAAGATCTGCGGCATCAAACTCTACCGTATGTGTGCCTGCTCCAAGCTGTTCATTTACCAGTTCAGCTACTTCCTGGCCGAGTGTGTTGTACACCGTCAGGGTAACCTGACCGGCATTTTCCGGTACCCGGAATGAAATCTGGGTGGTTGGGTTGAACGGATTGGGATAGTTCTGATTCAAAGTGACATCTTCCGGGCGATCCGCCAGAATCTCATCAGCAGATGTTTCTCCGGGCTGTACCCCGAATATATCTTCAACTACTTTGTCATCTGTTACGGAAATCTCTCTGTTGGGATCTCCCGGCCACTCATCATTATCCCAGGTAGGTTCGTCTTCTACAAGAAAATACTTGTATTCGTAGTCGTCCGCCTCCAGTTCCAGCGTGATGGTGTAAATGTCAGAATCATCGGCATGCGGCTCCATTGCAAAATCCGGATTTTCACCGGGCTCGGTCCAGTCAACCATGGATCCGGTGATGAAAACATCGTAGACATCCGGATCAAAATCAGCATCGGACATGTCGACATTGAATGTGACATCAAAGACTTCTTCTTCCTGCACGGTTCCTTCTGCTGCAGCCCGGGCTGCAGAAAATGTGAGGCCCGCAGCAAGAAAGAGAACAAATGCATTTCGTATCATTTTAGTAATCATAGTTCCATTGTGTTGGTTTAAAATTAACCGGCCTGACAAAGAACATTGCCGACAGTTGCCGGATAACCTTGTATTGGCAATGTTTCGCTTCTGCATACAGCCGGCACGATTTGTAAGCGCTTACATCAAACATGATTAAAACTAAAAAACGCATATTACGATCACAAATAACGGAACCTCTTTTTTCATTTGTAAAATCCTTGAAAAGAGTTCATCAACCTTGGCATTTTTTCATATTTTAGATGTCATCTGCACTCCGCATCGGGTAAACTCATTAAGTATTTGCAGGGGATAACATTGTACCGGGGCATCCGGTAGTAATTACAATATTTATTTCGCCAACAATCATTAAAGTATGGAATTTGCAAGCGATCATTTTGCCATAGTCCACATCCTCAACCAGTACTGGCTCACCCTTCTTCTGGTGATTTCCATGGTACTGATATCCCGCACGTTTGTCGCCGGGACCCGCTACTCACCGATTCTGATTATCGTCGTTTTTGGTCTGATTATGGGATACATCATGGTCGGAACAGGACTTGCCACTCCCGGGCTGCCCGAATTTCCCATAGTAGAACTTACCAGCAGGGTGACCATAACAGCGCTGATGGCTTCTTTTTTTGTAGGCGGGCAGGAGATCAGAAAGCTCTTTGCCAATCAGAAAATCGATCCGGAGGACATGGTCGTACCTTCTTCCCAGGAGCTGTTTCTGGGTACTAAAGCCACCCAGTTCATGTTTCTGATCCGCGGTTTTTTTATTCTGACCGGCATCGAGGCTCTGCGACGGATGGTTACCGGTTACACCACAGGGGAGCCGCTCGACCAATTTTATCCGCTTTTGGGTTACATCGGCCTGGTTGCTTCCATCATTCTCATTGATCATCGCGCAAAGATCACCAACAAGGCCGTCTATATCCGCAAGGGAATTTACGAAACAGCTGTAATCATACTGGTCCTTACAGCTGCATTTCATATAGCCTCCTGGATTCGTCCGTTCATTGCCCTTCCCGAGATCTTCTTTGCGATGATAATTTCGGTGGGACTGGGTATGTTCATGGTGCGATGGCAGTTTGGTCCGACTATCAAGTCACTGTTGTTTGCAGGTATTCCTATAGTGCTTGCGGCCAACTTCATGGTAGGCGGATCGCGTATTGCCGAGGCGTTCGCGCTGACGGGCATGACGTCGGTGCTCTCATTCGGGTTTTTCGGGCAACTATTGTGGATGTTCGGCGGACTGGCAATCCTTATTCTGCTTGGTAACGCCAATCACATCCGCAACCTCGCTCCCGGTATGGCCGGTTCCTTGTCCCATTCGGGACTGACGGGCGCCTGTACTGCCGGTGATTTGGGGCCGCAGGCCGCCATCCGGGCCCCGATTATGATCAATATTCCGTTTATTGGGCACATTTTTGTGTTTTCCATACTTGCAGCAAGCGCTACCGCAGGAAAACTGCTGATCCCGTACACTCTGGCGGTGGTGATGGCCGGGTTGGTCCTTACCTTTTTTGCCCTTAAAATACTGCGCGGGGGAGTCGGTGAAGAACAATCCGAAATTCGCGGACTGATGATTTTCTCACTCGGATGGCAGCTGGTGGCCGTATTCGGCGGGTTGTTTCTTCTGGATATATCAGGCATGCCGCTGGCGGATGCTGTAATGGCCAATGCCTCGGCGATATCACACTTCGGTCT
>CAYMBG010000067.1:0-3075 GCA_964388615.1 uncultured Chitinophagales bacterium
AGCTTCCCCGGTTCTTGGCACTTGTAAATTAGGCGATTCGTCTTAATTTACTATTAAAAAACTATTCCCACTCCGGAAACTGGGTGATATTAAGGTCCAGCTTGGAGATGGTTTCCATATCGGAAGCATCGAGCTCAAAATCAAAAATATTCAGGTTTTCCATCATGTGTTCTTCTTGTGATGTCCGCGGGATAGTAACAATGCCTCTTTGGTAGTTCCATCTCAGGCTTACCTGAGCATTGTTTTTATTGTATTTTTGGCCAATTTCCGCAAGGGTCTGATTCGTGAAATGCTCGTTGCGTCCCTGGGCAAGAGGCGACCAGGCTTCCATCTGCACGTCATTTTGCTTTAAAAACTCATGGGCTTCAGGCTGCTGGAAAAACGCGTGTGCTTCAATCTGGTTGACCGTTGGTTGTACTTCATTGTTCGCAATCAACTCACTGAGCTGGTTGGGTTCAAAATTGCTTACGCCAATCGCCCTGATTTTGTTTTCCTTGTAGAGCTCTTCCATGGCTTCCCAGGTACCTTGTACATCACCACGAGGCCGGTGAATCAGGTATAAATCCAAATAATCCAAACCCAGTTTGTTCAGGGATGTTTCGAACGCTTTTTTCGTATTTTCATAACCTGAATCGTCAACCCAGACTTTTGAGGTTACAAATAGTTCTTCTCTGTTGACGCCGCTGCGCTTAATCCCGGCCCCTACCGCTTCTTCATTACCATAAATCGTAGCTGTATCAATAAGACGGTACCCAAGGGATATTGCATCAGCAATACACTTTTCGCCCATTGAACCTGTCAGGGATAAGGTTCCAAAGCCGAGGATTGGCATTTGTACACCGTTGTTCAGGGTAACATTCTCAATGGATGTTACTGCATAATTACTATTTGAAGCACCAAATAGTTTCGTAGATCCAATACCCAGGAACATTGCTGATGCTGATAGCATTGCACTGGTTTGTAAAAACTCGCGGCGGTTTATGCCATCAATTCGATTTCGTTTTTTCATTTTTATACCCCTTATAGCTGGTTATTTTTTTATTACTGACCAAAAAAAATTCTAATTCGATATAAGTATTAAAATGGTTTTTTTACATCATGATAGCAATTATGGTTTGAGGAAAAATAATTTCTTCCTACTCTGAAGCGCCCGCCTGGTACGGCTCCTTCATGACAATACCTTCTTTTTCCTTGCCGGCCTTTTGGTCAGAATCATTCTTGAACTTGAAATCTTCACATCACACTTGAAGGTCAATGTTGCGTTGGTGATCTTGGAGATCAGGCATCTATGGAGCATTTTTTGTGAATGAATGATATGACAGACGTTACTGAGAAACCATTTTTTCGATTTACCTGCATTCTTATTCTTGCTTTTCTGACTGGTTGCGGGACACCTGAGGAGGAGCCGGTTGTTTCCTACCGGGTACCCGACCAACCGGAAATCGCGACCGGCTATACCCCGAAACCCGGTTGGGAGTCATCGGATTTTGCCGTCGCTGCAGCCAATCCATTGGCCACCGATGCCGGATACCAGATTCTGAAAGCCGGTGGCTCGGCGGTGGATGCGGCAGTGGCCGTTCAGATGGTACTGACACTGGTTGAACCACAGTCCAGCGGTATTGGGGGAGGAGCATTTATGATGCATTGGGACGGTACGGAGGTGACAGCATATAATGGGCGTGAAACGGCACCTTCTGATGCCGATGAGTCACTGTTCCTCGATGAAAACGGCGATCCCCTTCCATTCGGAAAGGCGGTCCATAGCGGACTTTCTGTCGGCGTACCTGGTACACTGGCCATGCTTGGTCAGGCTCACAGCGAACACGGCTCTCTTCCCTGGCGGGATCTGTTCGCACCGGCTATTACGCTTGCCGGGGAGGGCTTCCCCATAAGTCCTCGCCTGAGCCGGTTGCTATCTGCTGATGAATACTTGCGTGAAGATGACATAGCCCGGGAGTTGTTCTATGATGATGAGGGAAAAGCGTATCCGGCCGGCTACATCTTGCAGAATCCGGCTTTGGCACAAATCTTCAGGGATATTGCGGATGCCGGTATCCCGGCATTCTATAACGACGAGCTCGCAGGTGACATCGTGGATCGCGTGCAAAATCATATCCGGCCTGGCACTATTGGCGTTGATGATATCATTTCCTACCCGGATGAAAACCTGCGGGTTACCCCTGTTTGTACCCCCTGGATGGATTATTCTGTTTGCGGTTTTCCGCCTCCGTCATCCGGACATCTGACGATGATGCAAATTCTGGGTATCATGGAGCATCTTGAAGTGCCGGCAGCAATTCGACAGGATTCGATACCCGGGGTTGCCTGGCTTCACACATTTCTGGAGGCTTCCAAGCTGGCTTTTGCAGATCGCAACCGCTATATCGCTGATCCCGATTTCGTAAAACCGCCGGGCAATTCATGGAACACAATGCTGCATCCGGATTATCTGCAAAGACGTGCCGGTAAAATTGAAGATATGGCTATGGATCCGGCCGAACCCGGAGAGCCCGGAAATAGGACCATTTCATACGGATCGCAACAAACGCAACCCGAAAATGGAACCAGTCACATCAGTATTGTGGATCGGCAGGGCCGTGCTGTTTCCATGACATCCACCATCGAACAGGGTTTTGGAAGCCGGATCATGTCCGACGGTGGGACCGGACGGAAAGGCGGATTCCTGCTGAATAATGAGCTGACGGATTTTTCTCTGTCACCGGTAACTGAAGCGGGGGAACCGATAGCCAATCGCGTGGAACCGGGAAAGCGTCCGCGTTCCAGCATGAGTCCAACGCTGATACGCGATCTGGATACCGGTGATTTTGTTGCTGCCATCGGATCTCCGGGCGGCGCCGCTATTATCCATTATACCGCGAAAACGATAGCCGGAATGTTCGAATTTGGCCTGAACGCCCAGGAGGCGATCCATATGCCCAATTTCGCTAATCTCAACGGACCGTCACTGCTGGAAGAGGGCCGCATTCCCCGGGATGTTGTAACACAGTTAGAAAAAAAAGGCCACCAGGTGGAAGTACGTCCGCTTACAAGCGGCGTGCAAGCTATAGAACGAAC
>CAYMBG010000067.1:3175-4662 GCA_964388615.1 uncultured Chitinophagales bacterium
GCCTTTCTGGGCATATGGATGGCCGGACGCCAGAAGTCCAGCACCGATTATTTTCTTGGCGGCCGAAGTATGCCATGGTGGGCCATCCTGTTTTCGGTAGTGGCCACGGAAACCAGCACACTCACATTCATAAGTATTCCTGCCGTGGCTTACGGCGGTAATCTGATGTTTTTGCAACTCACTTTCGGATATATCATCGGAAGGATCATCGTAGCTGTCTGGTTCTTGCCCGCCTACCTGCAAGGGGAACTGAGTACCGCCTACCAGTTTCTGGAAAATCGCTTCGGTACCAAAATGCGTAAAACCGCCAGTAGCACGTTTATTGTCACCCGGCTGCTGGCTGATGGTGTCCGCCTCTTCGCAACCGCCATCCCGCTTGCTATTATCTTTCGCTTTGCCGGGGTGTTTGATACCTGGAGCGACGGCGCCGTCTACCTGCTGGCCATCTCCGTCATCTCAGTCATTACCCTGATTTACACGTTTTATGGCGGTATCAAGGCCGTCATATGGATGGATGTGGTCCAAATGGTGGTCTATATCGGAGGGGCATTGTTCGCCCTCGGGCTTATGCTGACCCAGATGCCTGTTTCTCTTACCGATACGTTCCGTTCCTTGCATGATGCCGGTAAATTTCAGCTGTTTCATTGGGGCACCGGCCTCAGCGTCCGTGAATTTCTGGCCGATCCCTATGTCTTCTGGGTGGCCATCGTGGGAGGGGCTGTGTTTTCAATAGCTTCCCACGGTACGGATCAACTCATCGTCCAGCGCCTGCTTTCGATCGGGCATCTCCGCTCAAGCCGTAAAGCCCTTGTTTGGAGTGGTGTCGTGGCATCCATGCAGTTCGGACTTTTCCTTTTTATCGGACTGATGCTCTATGCCTTTTATGGCGGTGCCTCGGTGGATGAACTCGGACTCCGTACGACAGATGAGATTTTTGCCATGTTTATTGTTGATCATATGCCGATGGGTATGGCCGGGCTGATCGTCGCGGCTCTCTTTGCCGCGGCTATGAGCAGTCTGAGCTCTTCGCTGAATGCACTGGCATCTTCTACTACTCATGATATCCTCAAGCCGCTGTTCGGCAGGGACTGGGATGACGTCAAGGAACTCTGGGTATCCCGGATGGTTACCATCGGATGGGGTCTGGTTCTCACGGGTTCAGCGTTTCTGTTTACCTGGCTGCAGCTTACCGGTGACGAACAACCGGCGATTGTGGAGCTTGGCCTGGGTATTGCATCGTATACCTATGGCGGACTCCTTGGGATTTTCATATTGGGCCGCCTTTTTACCCAACCTGATCGCAATGACGCTATATTTGGCTTTTTTACCGGTTTGATCGCGCTGCTTTTTATGGTCGAAGGTGCTTTGCAGACGTTCTTGCCGGGAGAGGGACTCACCGTCGCCTGGCCACTTTATACGTTAATTGGCGCTGTGGTGGTTGTGGCGACTGCCAATATCTCCTACTACTTACGGAAATGGCTGCGGCC
>CAYMBG010000067.1:4762-7003 GCA_964388615.1 uncultured Chitinophagales bacterium
AACCTGGCGATGCAGGATGCTCCTCCTAACCTGAGGATACAGGATGCCCCTCCAAATGCCTGAGGTACACTTCAACGGTGAGCAGCCGGCACAACGCTTCGCACGCTTCGGGTGACAAGCGATCCCGCCGCTGACTAACCACACGCTCCATCAGTCCGGCGATCCGGGATGCAAAACCAAGGTCAGGCAGCAGGGCATCCTTGCCTTGCAGGTAGTGATGGAATACATCCTGCTGTGACCGGATCCAAACCGGATAATTGTGAAACTGTCTGTTTGTCAATCCCGTCCGGCGTAATGCACGAAACAAAAAATAACGGAATTTCGGCCATTTGCTGTCCAGCGATATACCGGTGTTGGCATCCGGAATACCCCGAAATAGTGCCGGAAAGTGATCCAGTAACATCTGTTTGTACAGCCGGTCGCAGCTGACCAGCGTCCCGGGTAGTGTCTGCAGAAAATCGATGATGGCATAATCGTAGAACGGCAGGCGTGTGAGCAGGACCTGATCGTCCAGTACGGTTGCCAGTCGCTGAAATTTGCGTAATCGCGTCAACTCATGGGTTGCGTTCGCCCCGGATGCCGCCCCTCTGATAAACTGCTGACAACCACCGTTGAGCTGAAGCGTGATTTTTTTAGCGCAGGAGTCAAGTGCTTCCACACCGTGCATGTGCAGGATATTGAGCATTCCTCCGGTGGATGCGACACTTTTCAGCCGTGGTTTCAACCAGTTTTGCTCGTGGATTGGGATGAACTCATGCTCTGATCCGGTAAGCTGAGCAAGAATCCGGGCCGTTTCTACATCCGGTGACCCTGCTTTGCCAAACGTATAGGTGTAAAGTCCGCCGGAACCGCTTATCTCCGGCCACCCCTCTGTGGATATCGAATCTGTGGATACCGGGTTGCTTTGAACCCCGGAAGTAGCATACGGATCCACCGGAGAAGGATCCGATGTTTTAGATGAGGAGTGCCCTGATTGTGCTAAAAACGGATCCAAAGCGGACAAAATGGCTCTCGAGTCGAGTCCTCCACTTAAGGGCAGGCCGACACGCCATGAGTGGCCATACGGATCCTTACCGGCAGTAGCCCGCTCCAGAACCGATCTGCGAAACAGCATGGCAAGATGTTCCGCCGCCTCGCGAAGGTCAGGCTGAAACACCCCGGGATGATAGGGACTATCCGCCGAGCCGGTGTCAGCATAACCCGGCCATGACCAGTAAACGGTATCGGTTACGGCCTCGGAGGGGAGGTCATAGGTCCGTACCGTTCCTGCCGGCAGCAAAACCACATTTTTCAGCAACGTGCGGTCCGAGGGTAAAAAATCCAGCCGGAAATATTCCATAAGGGCCGTATGGTCGACTTCAGCCGGAAAGCCGGTCAGGTTGACAAAAGCGGATGGTTGGGTGGACCAAAGCAGTGCCCCGCTTGTTTGCCAAACATATAGCAAGCGCAAGCCCATTCGGTCCGTTGCAAAATGTACCTTTTTGTGCCGTTTGTCGTGGATGATGGCGGTGTAGATCCCTTCACAATCATTCCATAGGTCAAATGGCCCGTTTTCCGGCAAACAGTCAAGGATGAAGGATGCCGGACAGGCCACATCCTTTCGGTAGTACAACTCTCCGTAAAACAGCACCGTCCATGCATCATTTTCAGCCCTGGATACTTCAAGTGCGGGATGCGAGCCTGACTCCATGGCACTGAATGGTCCGGATGCTGCGAGGGTACGCACGGCCCCGTCACTCATGGAGTGCGCCATGCGTTGTAGTTTGCTGTCTGCAATGACACGTTGATCGCTGCGGCAAACCCCTGAAAAATGTTTCATCATCTAAAAGTAAAAACGCATTCCCAAACCACTGTTACCCGTAAAGCGGGTGTCGGGTACCAATCCGAGTATCGGCACAACTTCCAGAAAAAATTCGATCGGATGATCCTCCAGATGGTAAGCGGCGCCAAGCGGAAAACGCACGCCCAATGTTTCATTGTCACCGAATCGCAGCCGTCCTCCCAGACCGAAATACAGAGGAAGCGAACCACGTTCGACATCTACGATATGAAATTGATGGAACAGATAGTCCAGGTGGATATGAAGGTTTTCATTACCCTCAAAAGACCAGGCGGTCCCGGCAGCAAACGAGCGGGCTTCGGAGACCCAGTATCCCAGGCTGATTCCCGTCGGCTCACCCAGGATCACCCCGATACCCTTGTTTTGTTGCAGGTTCTGTGCTTGTGAAGCCACAGCAGTTA
>CAYMBG010000067.1:7103-14823 GCA_964388615.1 uncultured Chitinophagales bacterium
ACCCCGATACCCTTGTTTTGTTGCAGGTTCTGTGCTTGTGAAGCCACAGCAGTTAACGTCAGAATGAATAGTAAAAGAAGAATTCGAAGAGATTTCATAAATAATAGGGTTGATTTCGTATTGATGATCAGGATTTCAGAGGCCCCGGGCGACGGACCCGTTTGTGAGGAAACGCGCTGAAAGGCGCTCATACTTTGTTTCAATATACAGCGTTTAGGCAACACATAACACGGTTACCTGTGACAGAACCGTTATCGCATTGCCATGATATTTGCGTATCTTAAACGCCTATGACAAATATTCCTGAAATAATGGCTCCGGTCGGTTCGCCGGAATCTCTTACAGCGGCGTTGCAAGCCGGTGCGGATTCCGTGTATCTGGGAATCGATCAACTCAACATGCGGGTCAAGTCGCGCAACAATTTTGCGATCACTGATCTGCCGCAGATAGCCAAGCGTTGTCGCGAGGCCGGCGTCAGATCCTATCTTACCCTTAATACGGTCCTGTTTGATGAGGATTTGTCATCCATGCGTACGATTATCGATGCCGCCGTTGACAGTGGCATCTCCGCGGTGATTGTTTCCGATCCATCCGTGATGCATTACGCCCGGAATGCCGGGATGCCGGTTCATATCTCCACACAGTGCAATATCACCAACATTGAAGCGGTCTCGTTTTACGCGCAATGGGCGGATGTGATGGTACTGGCCAGGGAGCTGAGCCTGGAGCAGGTCGGCGTGATTGCCCGGCAGATCAAAGAGCGCAACATCTGCGGACCCTCCGGCAATCGGGTGCGTTTGGAGGTGTTTATTCACGGTGCCTTGTGCATGGCGGTGTCGGGAAAATGCTATCTGAGTCTGCACTCCCACAATTCATCCGCCAATCGGGGGGCTTGTGTTCAAAACTGCCGCCGGCCCTACACGGTCAAGGACAAGCAAAGCGATAACGAGCTTGAGATCGACAACGAATACATCATGAGCGCCAAAGATCTTTGCACGATCGGCTTTCTGGACAAAATTCTGGA
This sequence comes from uncultured Chitinophagales bacterium, assembly GCA_964388615.1. GTDB lineage: Bacteria > Bacteroidota > Rhodothermia > Balneolales > Natronogracilivirgulaceae > SLLW01. Next base: position 8,128 of record CAYMBG010000067.1, read on the forward strand.
TGCCGGTGTCGAAGTGCTTAAAATTGAAGGCCGCGGAAGGTCCGCCGACTATGTGCAGACCACCGTGAGCTGCTACAGGCAAGCGGTGCAGGCGATACAGGAAGGGACCTATTCAACGGAGAATATCCGTCGTTGGGAGGAGGAGCTTGCAACAGTCTACAATCGCGGGTTTTGGGATGGCTATTATCTTGGACGTAAAATGGGCGAGTGGAGTGATGTACACGGCTCCAAGGCGACGGTCAGGAAAATATATCTGGGTCCGGCGCGAAACTACTACTCCCACCTGGGGGTCGGCGTGTTTCAGGTTGAGTCGGGCACTTTGCACAAAGGTGACCGGATCATGGTAACCGGTCCCACTACCGGAGTTATCAAAACCACCATCGAGGAGCTCCGGGTGGATGACCATATTGTGGATGAAGTGGGTAAGGGTGATCTGTTCTCTACCTCGCTTCCGGAGAAGATCCGCAATTCGGATAAGCTGTATAAACTGGTTCCGGCCTGATAGCACTGCCGGCGGATACTTTTACATCAGCTCGGCCAGCTCCAGCCAGCGTTGCGTCTTGGTTTCAAGGAGCTCATTCAGCTCCCCGTAACGGGCCGTGTGTTTTTGAAGATCATCATGAGACAGTTCGCCGGTGCTTAACATCTCCTCCAGTTCCGACTTTTCCAGTTCCAGCTTTTCGATCTCCCGTTCGAGTTGCTGAAACTCTTTGCGCTCTTTATAGGTGGGTTTACGCGAATGGCTTCCGCTGGCCGGTTGTCCATCGCTTTTGGCGGTATCGCCGGCATGCTTCTGGTCGCCACCTGATTTTTTACGGCTTCCGGCACCGCTTTTTGTATCCGTATTTTGGCGTTCTTTTTCCAGTTTCGCTTCGGCGTCGACCATCTCCCGGTACTCCTGATACGTTCCGTTGAAGTCACGTACCACCCCGTTTCCTTCAAAAATAAAGTAGTGCTGCACCAGCTTATCCATAAAAAACCGGTCGTGGGAGACGATGATCAGGCATCCGCCGAATCCCTGGAGAAAATCCTCCAGACGGTTGAGCGTGTCCAGGTCCAGATCGTTAGTCGGCTCATCAAGTATCAGAAAATTGGGGTTTTTGATCAGCACCATCATCAGCCCGAGACGGCGCCGTTCACCGCCGCTGAGTTTGGCTACCGGGGTGTACTGCATCTTCGGGGGAAACATGAAATGCTCCAGGAACTGTGAGGCGCTGATTTTCTTGCCATCCGCCAACTCGATTACTTCGGCGATCTCCTTTAGTACCTCAATGACCCGTTTGCTCTCATCCAGTTCGATGCCCAACTGCCGGTAATGCCCGTAAACGATGGTGCTTCCCGTGTCGATTTCGCCGGAATCCGCCGGTTCCCGCCGGGTAATGATGTCCAGAAAAGTAGTTTTTCCCGTGCCGTTTTTACCGATGATCCCAATTCGCTCACCCCGGCTGAAAGCGTAGGAAAAATCGTCAAGGATGACCGTGTCGCCGAACCGTTTGTTCAGTTTGTTCACCTCGAGGATTTTCTTGCCCATGCGCTTCATGTTGACTTCAAGACGCATTTCCGGTCCGGACTCATTCGGGCGCGCTTTTTCCGCGGTCTTATAGAAATCGGAGATACGTGATTTGGATTTGGTACCTCTGGCCTTGGGCATCCGGCGCATCCAGTCAAGCTCCTTTTTGAGCAGCTGACGGGCTTTGCTGGTCTCGGTCTGTTCCATCTCTTTTCGTTCGGCCTTCTTCTGCAGGTACCAGGCGTAGTTGCCGTTATGCAGAAAGAGCTTGCCGCCGTCGATCTCCAGTATCTGGTTGCAGATCCGGTCCAGGAAATAGCGGTCGTGAGTGACCATCAGCAGGGTGGTGTTGCTGGTAGCCAAATAGTTTTCCAGCCACTCGATCATTTCCAGGTCCAGATGGTTGGTCGGCTCATCCAGCAGTAGCAGGTCCGGATCGTCCAGCAGCACAAAACCGAGGGCCACTCGTTTGCGTTCGCCACCAGACAACGAAGCGATCGATTGATCCAGCTCGGTGATCTGCAGTTTGCTCAAAATCTGATGCATACGCTGCTCATAATCCCAGGCTTCGGCAGCATGCATGGCCGCAAGGGCCTTCTCGAAACGCGATTGGGTGGCATCATTGTAGTCGTCCGCCTGGGCCCCGGCAGCTTCTTCATATTCCTGAATAGTTGCCACCACCTCCGAATGTCCCCGTGATATGTACTCGCGGATGGTCATACTGTCGTCCAAAACCGGTTCCTGCTCCAGGAAGCCAAGCCGGATGCCGTTACGCAGCATCACCTCGCCCTTGTCGGGAACCTCGCTGCCCGAAAGCACACGCAACAGGGTCGATTTACCCGTGCCATTAGGGGCGACAAGAGCCGTTTTGTCACCCCGGGAGATCCCGAAGGTGAGATTTTCGAAAAGCGGCTTGAGACCGTAGCTTTTGGATAATTGTTCTACTGAAATGTAGGTCATTTGTAGTTGTTTTTGGAGCCAGTCATTGTTGCGGCCGGCCTGATAACGAAGAGGCCTGTAAAATATGTTGGAATATAGCCCGAATCAGGGATAGTAGCGGCAACGGTTCTGAAAAAAATGAATGTCACTTTTTTTTGATCCATGCAATTGCTTTTCTCTGATCTTCTTGCGTTTTTAGTGATAGGAAATTCATAAATCAAATTTATTTATAAATAAGAAGCAGGGATTTCCGGCTGCAGGAGCATGGAATGAGTGTCGAAGATCCGACGTAAGGGAATATTACTAATGCGGGTAGCATGTTTTTTATGATATTCGGGATGATTAAATCCTGCCGTTGCCGGGTATGGAATGGCAAATGACGTTGGAACAAAAGACCAATCACAAAAGAAAACCAAAACCCAAAATAAACACATGAAATGCACATGACCGGCCTGACACCCGTACACACAGGTGCATGATTACATGCGGTCATGGCATTACATGTGACATTGTGAAACGAAACATTTAAACACATGAAATTACACACGGCTACTATTCTTTTAACCATAGCAGGACTATTGATATTTGGCTGTGCTTCTTCGGATGAGGTGCAGTTGCAAGACGCAACACAGCAATCCGGCGTTGCGCAAACAGGGGAGGCTTCCTCCTTTGAACTGAATGAACTCGAATACTTTCAAAACCGGGGTGTGGGGGTTATGCCGTTTCTGGATACCTCACCCGAAAGCCATCAAAGCGGCATCATCATAGTCACACACGGTACCCGGCTTGCCACAAACGGTGACTTGCGCCTGGAGGCCACCCCTGGTCAGTGGGCGCCTATGCCCGTACAGCATGAGCGGGTTGTGGATCACGAAAATCAGAGTGTGACGACGACGCTGTCGTATCCCGATTCGAGTCAGCACATGCAGGGCTTTAATCCGATCTACTATCCCGATCTTCATTTTTACTATGATGTGACGGTTTCCACCGATGGCGAAGAGATCCATGTGAGAGTGGATCTGGATCGTCCGATGCCGGAGGAGTTTATCGGCGATGTCGGATTTATTATGGAATTTTATCCCTATGACCTCTTTGGCAAGTCCTGGAATGTGGATGGACAGACCGGCATTTTTCCCCGTGAACCAAGCGGTGTGACCGTCGATGATGACTGTGAACCCAAACCCGAAATTGTTCCGACCGGAGAATTTAAAATTTACCGCCCGATCCCCAACCATTGTGGACAGGCCGAACCTATGGCCACCGGTAAAACCGTCACCATCGCTCCGGAGATTGACGAGTACCGGATGCAGATTGAAACGCAACATGGCGAGCTGGAGTTGCTTGACCAGCGTGTGCAGCATCAGAACGGATGGTTTATCGTTCGAAGCACCGTTGAAGCCGGGGCTACCGACGGCGCCATCGAATGGACCATACGTCCGAACGTGATTCCGGACTGGATCTCTGATCCGGTTATGCAGTATTCCATGGTAGGCTATCATCCTGCGCAGGAGAAAGTAGCGGTCATCGAGACCGATCCGAATGACAATTTCAATACCGAGATGCAACTGCGTAAACTGGATGCCGATGGCCGGCATCAGGTCGTCAAGTCGGAGGTCCCGGAGGAGTGGGGCGACTACCTGCGCTATCGCTATTTCCATTTTGATTTCTCGGAGGTGACCGACGAAGGGATGTACCAGCTTGTGATGGGCGACCAGGAGAGCGAGGTGTTCCAGATTGCACATGATGTATATGATCAAAATGTCTGGCAACCGACCCTGGATTATTTCCTGCCGGTCCAAATGGGACACATGCGGGTAAAAGAGAAATACCGGTTGTGGCATGACGCCAGTCACCTGGATGACGCACTGATGGCACCTACCGATATTGACCATTTTGACGGCTACATTCAGGGTCCATCGACACTTACCGATTTTGAACCCCTCGAACATGTACCGGGCCTGGACCGCGGTGGATGGTATGACGCCGGCGATGAGGATTTTCGCGTGGAGTCGCAGTCAGGTGAGGTGTTTATGCTGAGCGCGGCCTATGATGAGTTCAACGTGCTTCGGGACAATACCCTTATCGATCAGGACCTGCGACTGGTGGAGATCCGCGAACCCGATGGCCAGCCGGATATTTTGCAGCAGATTGAGCACGGGTTGCTGACCGTAGTGGGCGGTTATCAGGCGCTTGGCCGCTTGTACCGGGGTATCATTGTGCCAACGCTGACCCAGTATGTGATGGGCGGCGATTTCTCGGGTCAGACCGATAATCTTATCTATGATCCTGATCTGGAGCTGCATGAGCGTACAAAAACCCATTCCGGCATGCCCGATGACCGCTGGGTATTTACCGAGGAGAACCCCTCCAGGGAATACAATACCATTGCTGATATCGCGGCAAGTGTGAATTCGATGCGTGGTTTTAACGACGAGATGGCCGAAGATGCCCTGACTGCCGCGGTGGAATTGTGGAATGTGGACCGCGAACTCAATGACGGGTCACGCCGCAACAAAGTGCGCGCTGCCGTGGAGTTGTACCGCGCTACCGGCGACGATGAGTATCGCGATTACATCCTGGAAAGCCGGGATTTCATCATCGATAACTTCCGCTCTATCGGATGGGCTGTTGCACGGGTGGTTCACGATATTGATGATCCGGCGCTGACCAGCGACATGCGCTCCGCCGCCGCTGATTTTTATGCCGATATCCAGGAGTCGATGCAGGATACACCCTACGGACTCTCTTTTGATATGCAGCTTTGGGGACGCGGATGGACATTGCAGGGCGAGGGTGTCCGGCAGTATTTCCTGCATAAGGCGTTTCCGGAAGTGTTTGACAAGGAGTACCTGCTGAATGTGATCCATTTTGTGCTTGGCAGGCAGCCGGGTTCCAATAACCAATCCTATGCATCCGGTGTGGGCGCCCGTTCCAAGACATCCGCTTATGGCATTAACCGAATGAATTACAGCTTTATTCCGGGGGGTGTGATTGTGGGTACGGCCCTGATCCAGCCCGATTTCCCCGAGCTCAAGGAGTTCCCCTACCTGTGGCAGCAATCCGAATATGTTATGGGTGGCGGAGCATCGAACTTCATGTTCCTGGCCCTGGCGGCCCATGATCTGCTTAACGAGTGAGCATGAATCAGAACAGTAGGCATATAATGCGAATGCAGGCTGTCGTTTTGATCCTTTTTGTGATCACGGCGGCCTGCTCTTCGCAGCAGCAGCGTGAAACCCGGCTTTTTGACCGGAATAATCTCGTCGCCTGGTGTATTATTCCCTACGATAATCAAAATCGTACGCCGCAGGAGCGTGCGGAAATGCTGACGGACCTGGGTTTCAGCCGGATGGCGTATGACTGGCGCGAGGAGCATCTGCCCCGGTTTCCTGAGGAGATACGCACGCTTCAGGAGTATGACATTGACCTGACCGCCGCATGGCTCTGGATTGATGAGCGGGCTGCGGACGGCCTGTTGCCGGAACATGACCTGATCTTCGAAGCCATAGAAGAAGCCGGGGTGTCCACCTCCATATGGGTCGGAATGCACGAGAATTTCTATGAGGGTCAGCCGGAACCGGAAAAAGTGGAGAAGGTAGCCGATATGATCCGGCTGGTACGTGAACGGGCACGTGTGTCCGGGAGTACCGTCGCCCTCTACAACCACGGAGGATGGATGGGCGTGCCTGAAAACCAGGTACGCATAATCGAAGCCGCCGGGGAAGAAGATCTGGGTATTGTGTTTAATTTTCATCACGGTCATGACCAGATTGACCGTTTCGAGCAAGCGCTTGATACCATGATGCCCTACCTGGAAACTGTGAATCTCAACGGAATGGAAAAAGACGGCGCGCATATTCTGGATATTGGAAAAGGTGAATACGAAGCGGAAATGATCGCCACGCTCATAGCATCCGGCTACTCCGGGAAGATCGGGATCATCGGTCACACGGAAGGAGAGGATGTCCGTAATGTCTTATCGCGAAACCTGGCCGGACTGCAGCAGGTTCTGTCGGAGGTCGGCGCAGAAGCGGCAATGGAATAAAAACCACTAAAAAAAACTATTGAAACCGAGAAACAGCTGAAAACCGATTAATCAAAGCCTTGTCACTATGAAAAAAAATCTGTTGGTGCTGACCGTATTGATCCTTGCCTGCGGTATGTCCATGACCAGAGCCGCTGCTCCGGAGAGTTTGCCGCCGATGACTATCCGATCGTAGCAACAGAGATTGGTTTCATGCAGGAAG
>CAYMBG010000068.1:0-14679 GCA_964388615.1 uncultured Chitinophagales bacterium
AACGCCATCAGATACATGAAATAGACCGTGCCGTCGGGCAGGATCGGGTACATGATCCGCAGCATGCCGTAGGTGCCGAGCTTCAGCAGGACACCGGCCAGGATCACCGATATCGGGGTCGGCGCCTCCACGTGGGCATCAGGCAGCCAGGTATGAAACGGGAACAGCGGCACCTTGATCGCGAAGCTGATGAACAGCGCCACCCAGGCGACATAACGCCAGGTTGTGTCCAGCCCATACAGTATCGAGCCTTCGACGAAATTCGCCGAATTCATCATATGCAGCAGGTTGAACGTATGGACCTGCTCACCGGCATCGTTGGTGTAGGCTACACTGAAGTATAGCGCCAGCATGACCAACAGCATCAGCACCCCGCCGAAAAACGTGTAGATGAAGAACTTGATGGCCGCGTACTCGCGCCGGGGGCCTCCCCATATCCCGATCAGGAAGTACATCGGCAGCAACATCACCTCCCAGAATATGAAAAACAGAAAGAAATCAAGCGCGACGAATACCCCCATCATCCCGGTGACCAGCAGCAGGTAAAGAGCGAAATAGCCCTTTACTTTCTTTTCGATGCTCCAGGAGGAGACAACACCGATCACACCGATGAGTGCTGTAAGCAGGACCATCAGCACGCTGAGCCCGTCGATACCAAGAAAATACATAATCTCTATTTTACCGACCCAGGGAACAGCCTCGACGATAATCCATTCGAACTGCTCCACAAACTGGAAGCTGCTTGCGTCGTTTATGCCGAGAGCGGTGCGGTCAAACATGGCCAGGACTATCACTGCGAGAAGCAGCTGTATGCCGGTCACGCCCGCTGCCGTCCAGCGAATGGCACTTTTTTGTTCATCTGGGATCAGTAACACGATGAGCATTCCTACAATGGGAAGGAATACGATCCAGGTGAGAATACCGATGCCGAAAATTGTTAATTCCATACCGTTTTTTTCTGTTTATGAGTTTGCTGCCGGAATATTTTTGAAATGGATATTGGATCCCATGCCGATGGTGTATAAAGAAGCCAGACAGTCTCTGTCGCACAGAAATTCTGTTGGCTTGAAACAGATATGATATGTACCATCATGCCACATCAGATCGAGAGTAAAACAATGGTGATAATTAAAAAGCCGAGGACCGCGAAAACCAGGTAGTTCTGGATGCTGCCGGTCTGTATTCTGCGCATCCGCATGCCGATGGTGCCGGTAATATTGGCCAGGAAATTCACCAATCCGTCTATAAAGGTGTTGTCGATCCATCCACTGATGCGTGACACTCCGCGGGTCAACGTGCCGGCACCGTTTACAATACCGTCGATGATATTGAAATCGAACCAGTTAGAGACGCGGGTCAATGCCAGTGTTCCGTTGACGAACACCGTTTCATACATCTCATCGAAGTACCATTTGTTACGCGATCCGCGGTAAAGCGGACCCATGGCGGAGGCCATTTTTTCGGCGCTGACCGACCGCTTCTCATACACCATCCAGGCGAAGGCGAGGCCGGCAACCGCGATGAGGATCGAAAGGATCATCACCAGGGTGTGCACCCGGCTGATAGCTTCGTACAGGGTTGCCCAGGTGGCCGGTGCGAAGGCTTCTGGCACCACGCTCGCAGGTCGCTCCAGGGCCTGGAACAGCCAGCCTGACGCTGCCCCGAACGGATTGAAGCTGAAGAATATGAAAGTGGACAAGGCCGCCAGGACAACGAGCGGCACGGCCATCACACCGGGCACCTCGCGGATCAGCGAAAGCCGGTCACTGTCGGCGGGCCTGCCGTGGAAGGTCAGGATCACGAGTCGGAACATGTAGAAGGCGGTCATACCGGCCACAGCGAACGCAATGAGCGGCAGCAGCCAGTGTCCGCTGAGCGTGCTGAAGGCCAGTGTACCGGCCAGAATCTCATCCTTGCTGAGAAATCCGGATGTAAGCGGTATACCGGAAATTGCCAGGGTAAAAACAAGAAATGTCCAGTAGGTTACGGGCATCTTCCCGCGAAGCCCCCCCATATTCCGGATATCCTGGGCATCGGTATCATGATCGTGTTGCTTGTGAAGCGCGGCGTGCATGGCGTAGATGACCGCGCCGGAGCCAAGGAACAGTCCGGCTTTGAACATGGCGTGGGTGACCAGATGCATGAATCCGGCTGCATAAGCCCCGACTCCGAGCGCCATGATCATATAGCCGAGCTGACTGATCGTCGACCATGCCAGCACTTTTTTGATATCATACTGGGTGATGGCGATGGTGGCGGCCAGCAGCGCAGTAAACGCACCCACATAGGCAATCACCAGCAGTGCATCCGCGGTAAAGAGCGGGAAAAGCCGCGCAACCAGGAACACCCCGGCGGCAACCATGGTGGCGGCGTGAATCAGGGCACTAACCGGAGTTGGGCCCTCCATAGCATCCGGAAGCCAGACATGTAGTGGAAATTGTGCCGATTTACCTATCGCACCACAGAAAATCAACACGCCGGCAGCGGTGAGCCAGGCCTGACTTTCAAAGGGAAGGTTACCAGCGGAAACCGCACTGAAAATAGCGTCGAATGAAAATGTCGAAAAGTGTACAAATATGATCATTATACCGATAAACATACCGGCATCACCCACACGGTTAACCACAAACGCTTTTATAGCTGCGTTGGATGCGGATTTCTTTTCATACCAGTGACCGATAAGCAGATAGGAGCTCAACCCCACCAACTCCCAGAAGATATACATCATCAACAAGTTGTGGGTAAGCACAATCCCGATCATCGAAAAGGTAAAAATACCCAGATAAGCAAAATAACGTGAATAGCGTACATCACCCTCCAGATAGCCGATCGAGAAGAAGTGAACCAGTGTACTGATAAGTGCTACTACGACCAGCATGATGGCGGACAGGTTGTCAATCAGAATTCCCAGTTCCACGTTGACTTCACCTACCCCGGGTATGCCCCCAAACTGTACCCAGGTCCAACTCGCTGTAATGGTTTCGGGAGTGGCCAGTTGGGCGACCATGATCACCAATGAAAGAACCAGTGAAACCGAAACAAGTCCCGTGCCAAGCCAATCCCCCTGCCGTGGCAGACGCTTACCGAAAAAAACAAGCAGTACAAAACCGGCAAGCGGCAGAAAAAGCACAAATAATGAAAATAGTATCAAGGTATCCAATCCCATAAAATTTTACTCCTTTAGCTCGCTGATTTGTTCGATATCAACCGACCCGAACCGGTTATAGACATTCAGTGCAATGGCCAATGCAACAGCCGCCTCCGCCGCAGCGATAATAATGACAAAAAGAGCAATCATGTGCCCTTCAAGCGACAGCGTGCCATACCGGCTAAACGCTATGAAATTAAGGTTGGCGGAATTGAGAATCAGTTCGATGCCCATCAGGACCATAATGATATTTCTGCGGGAAATCACGGCAAGCAGTCCCAGTGAAAACAGGATAGCACTGACCACCAGAAAGTGGTTCAGTCCGGGTTCTGCAAGCCATTCAGGTAAAATCATATCTGTTTCAAGTTACAAAGTTCAGATTATAGGACTACAATATCAGGGTTGAGATGTCGGTTTATCGTGTTCAGGATCGTTCATCTGATGACATACTCCGATTGCGGGCAGCCATGAGCACCGCCCCGATGATAGCCAGCAATAACAGCACGCCCACCACCTGGAATGGCAGCATGAAATCCGTCAACAACAACTCACCGATACCCGTCATGGTAGCAGCACCGTCTTCCATTGGTGCCAATACCCATTCGGTAGATACAAATACACCGATCAGTAACAGCGCCACAACCGCAGCAAAAATGGTGGAAGGGAGCAGGTTGACCGTTCGGGTTTTTACTTTTTTGAAAAAACCCTGAGTGGTAAGCATCACCCCGAAGAGGATAAGCACCAGAATACCACCCACATAGACCAACAACTGGGTAACCGCCACAAAACCAGCGTATAACAGTGCATAAAACACGGCAAGTCCCCCCAATGTAAACATCAGTGCAAAAGCAGAGTGGACAATATTCTTTGAAAATACCATGAAACCGGCACTGCCGATGATCAGGATAGCGAATACATAAAAAACTATCGCAGAAAGATCCATAATGACATCTATACTCGTATGTTTATAAGTTCGGTTACCCTGCTGGAGCACCATCTCCTCCCTGAGCAGGGAAATCATCATTCTTCAGACTTCTTTTTTGCCTCTCGTTCCGCTTTCCTTGCGGCGCGTTTGGCTTCACGTTCCTTGCGGCGAGCCTCTTTATCGGCATCGGCATCGTCGGATTTTCGGGATTCTGCCTTTGCATCCTCAGATTTTGCTCCACCTTCCTCCCCGGCACCTTCAGAGTCCGGAGCCGCTTTTTTCTTTTCCCTGGCTTTCCGCGCTTCCTCTTTCTTGCGCTTTTTCTCCTGCTCTTCCTTTTCAAGTTTAGCCTGAGCTTCCTCAATTTGCTCCGGAGTCATGTCGGAGAAAGAGAAAATAAGCTCATCCCGTTCATAAACCGAATACTCATAATCCTCCACCATGGTAATACATTCGGTCGGACACGGGTGCACACATAACTCACAGTAACAGCATTTGGCCATATCAATGTCAAACTCGTTCACCCATAGTTTTTTCTTGTGACCGGTAGAGGTTTCGCCAAGATCGTCTTCGTCGGTGGTTTTGATTGTGCCGATGGTGATACACTCAACGGGGCAAGCCCGTTCACAAAGCCGGCACCCGATACAATCGTCGATATTCACATCCAATTTCAGCCGAACACGTTCGGGTAACACATCTTTTTCCTCAGGATACTGAACGGTTACGGATCTCTTGAAAAGATGACTCCACGTGATGCCCATTCCGGTGAAGATGGATCTGAAAGTTGTGTATGTGTCTGTGAGTAGTTTTACCATATAGCTTACCGTTACAACGCTTTAAAAAATCATTTCCCAAAGTGCAATGAGTACCAAATTCACAAAAGAAACGGGAATCAGGTATTTCCAGCAAAGGTTCATCAGCTGATCCACCCGAAGCCTCGGGAGGGTCCAGCGTAACCACATCATTACAAAAACCACAACCATTCCCTTTAGCAACATCCAGAAGGCACCCCAAAAAGGACCGTCCATGAAGGGTCCAAACGGGCTGTTCCAACCGCCGAAAAACAGTGTCACCGTTACCAGCGAGAGCAGCAGCATATCCGCATATTCTGTGAGCATAAACAGTCCCCAACGCATGCCTGAGTACTCGGTCTGATAACCGCCGACCAGCTCGGATTCGGATTCCGGAAGGTCAAACGGTACCCGGTGCGACTCCGCCAGAATTGCAATGAAAAAAAGCACAAACGCGATGACCATAAACGGACTGTGAAAAATCATCCAGTTGGGCAAAAATCCGAGAAAGCCGTTACCTGATTGTAGTTCCGTTATTTCCATCAAATTCAGGGTACCGGTCGCCACAATCACGGACAGGATAGTAGCGATAGTAGGAACCTCGTAGCTGACTGTCTGCGCGGCTGTGCGCATCGCCCCCAAGAGCGACCATTTGTTGTTTGAAGCCCATCCTCCCATGATGATGCTGATAGATAAGAGGGAAGTAACAGCGACAATGTAGAACACACCGACATCAATCATGCTTCCTATGTACTCGCTACTGAATGGAATCGCTACAAAAGCCGCATAGGAAGCACCAAATGCGATAAAGGGTGCCATTTTAAAGAAAAAACGGTCCGCTTTGGCCGGCACAATATCCTCTTTCTGGAGCATTTTGAGCAAGTCGGCGATGGTCTGCGACCAGCCATGCCAGCCACCGGTTCGCATCGGGCCCAGGCGATCCTGTATATGGCCCGCTACTTTTCGCTCCATCCAGATAGCAAACAACGCATAGAGCAAAATGATCGTAAGCGGTACGATGGAAAAGAGAAAGACAGCCAGGGGGGCGGCCGGCAGTAAATTTTCCAGATATTCCAGCATAATAATTTTTTATGATTTAAAGGGCGAAGAGTCGTCAGCGGTCCACTTCGCCAAGTACAATATCAACACTTCCAATAATTGCCACTATATCGGCCACCATGGCACCAACAGATATGGCAGGTAACACACTAAGATTTACAAAACTGGGCGCACGCGCTTTGATCCGGTATGGAGTGGTTTTTTTATCACTTATAACATAGTACCCCAGTTCACCACGCGGGGTTTCGGTTCGGCAATAGATTTCTGCGGCCGGGGGACGGATTTTCTTGGGAATGGATTCGTGCACATCCCCTTCATCCGGCATGCTTTCAAGCGCCTGTTCAATAATATTAAGACTCTGCTCCATCTCCCAGACCCGGACAATATAGCGATCCCAGCAATCGCCAAGCGTACCCATAAGGCCTTCACCGACAATTACATCAAAATCAAATTTATCATAGATCGAGTAGGGATCGTCACGCCGTAGATCCCATTTAACCCCGGAGGCACGCAGACTGGGACCCGAAACGCCGTAATTGATTGCTACTTTCGCCGGCAGAACCCCGACATTCGCGGTTCGTTCTACAAAGATTTTATTGTCGGATAGCAGGTCGTTAAGCTCTTTAATCTTGGGCCGGAATGACTTGATAAATGCGGTTGTATCACTTTTGAAATCGGCGGGCACATCGTTCATGAGTCCTCCGATCCATATGTAATTATATAGCAATCTTGCACCACTGGCTTTTTCAAAAATATCAAGCACTTTTTCACGCTCGGTGAAACAGTACAGAAACGGAGTAAATGCGCCAATGTCAAGTCCGAAGGTCCCAAGTGCCAGCAGGTGACTTGCGATGCGCTGCAATTCGCACATGATCACCCGAATGTGTTCCACCCGGTCGTTGACCTGAATATTCATCATCCGCTCCATAGCAAGCGCGTAACCCAGTTCGTTACTCATGGCGGCGACATAATCCATTCGGTCCACATAGGGAATGACTTTCGTGTAGTCGTTCATCTCCTCACTGTGCTTTTCAAAACAGCGGTGAAGATATCCGATGTGCGGAACAGCCTGTTTGACAATCTCGCCGTCAAGGGTCAGTTCCACCCGGAGCACTCCATGCGTAGAGGGGTGCTGGGGTCCCATATTGATGACCATTTCCTGGGTCTTCAGGCCATTTCCGGCATTTTCAGGGGACGTAAGCGTAACTTCGGGCTTTGTTTCTTTGGTTTTAGTCATGTACAAATCTTCCGGATCAAAATCGTTTCCATGCATCGTTACAGGCTCGCCGGTCGCAAACCCTGGCTTTCACCTTATCTTTCATTAGTACTCTACCTTCATTCCACGATAAAACTCCTGGACTTTATAATCCTTACGCAAGGGATATCCCTCCCAGTCATCCGGACACAGAATGCGTCGATGATCGGGGTGTCCGTCAAACCGGATACCGTACATATCAAAAGCCTCACGCTCGTGCCAGTCAGCGGTTTTCCAGATTTGTTCAACGCTGGGAACATGTGCATCATCCTGAGGCATGAGTACTTTCAGGGTTAATTTATGTTTCTCAGCCGTCGAGTTAAGATGATATGTCACACCGAGTAATTCCTCCTTCTGGTAATGCACTCCGCTCAGACACATCAGTAAATCAAAGCGGAGGCCGGACTCGTCCCGCAGGAACCTGGCAACCTCCCGGATCATATCCGGCTTGACGATGATCCAGGGTTCAACCTGCTCATCGGGTTTCAGCTCAACCGCGTCTTCACCAAACTTTTCATTAAGAATACTGCCTAACTCTTCGATACTTTTCATTTTCTAAATAACTTGGGTGACTTCACAGGACACTTGTCAATGGAGGTCAGGCTCCCTGGTTTTTCTGTTTCACATCCTGCTGCGGGAAATCAATTTGGGCGTTTTTATGCTCATCGGTTTCATCGACATTCTTGACCGACAGATCCTTACCACCCTTGTCCTCGATCACGACCGCCTTGGTCGGATCGACACCTTCCACAACACTTTCATTCATGATTTTGTCCTGCAAGTGAAGAAAACCATGCAGCAACGCCTCGGGACGGGGCGGACAGCCAGGCACATAAACATCCACCGGAACAACCCGGTCAACGCCTTTGAGTACGTGATAGCCATGCTCCCAGTAGGGACCACCGCAATTTGAACACGAACCCATACTGATCACATAGCGAGGCTCGGACATCTGTTCATAGAGCCGCTGTATACGGGTGGCCATCTTCAATGTAACAGTACCCGCTACGATCATCACATCGGCCTGGCGCGGCGATGATCGTGGTATGATACCCAGACGGTCAAGGTCATAGCGGGCCGCCGCGGTGGCCATCATCTCAATGGCGCAACAGGCCAGGCCAAACTGCATATACCAAAGCGAACTTTTTCTGGCCCAGTTCAGCGCCTTTTCCAGCGATACCACGATGATGTTACTGTCTTTATATTTGGTGTCAAGAAAACCCATATTCACTTTATTAACAGATGTTCAAAATCCAATGCGGCACATAAAGTAAGCCCTTTCTGCAAATACACGATTAAGGGCCTTGCTCATGTCAAATTCAATTCGTGTTTCCATTATCCTGATCAGCTTTTGCCGCATCAGCAGCAACCGCTTTATCATGAGAAGGACCCGGTGAGTTACCGTTAGCCACCGCCGGCTCTTGCCATCCCGCCGGTACAACCCCTACACCTTCAACATAACGAGGCACCTGCGGGCGCGGTTTATCCCAGTGCAGTTCACCCTTGCCCAACTCATAAAGAAATCCTACAAATATCAGTGAAACAAAGACGATCATGGCCCAGAAAGCATACCAGCCCATATCTTGAAAGACAGTCGCCCAGGGAAAAAGCAGGACAACCTCCACCTCAAAAATGAGGAACATCAGGGCGATCACATAGAAGCGATTATTGAACTGAATCCAAGCGGACCCGACGGGGTCTTCGCCACATTCATAGGTAGTCAGCTTTCCCGGACTCGGACGGTTGGGGCGAATAATCCATGCAACCAACAGGGTAATGCCAGCAAATACCACACCATTGATCAGAAATAACAGGACAAACCCATAGTCAGACAGCATAGCAGTAAATAATTACGTGTGCAATCATGTATTTAAGAAAAAATAATAATTTAGGACAACAATACCATTACACATTATCAGTTTTGTAGCTTTGTAAAATGCGTATATAGTTTGCCCTCTCAAAAGCCGAAGCATCACCGACAGAAGCGGAACTCATTGCCCCTCTCATTTCATCGACCGATTGGTACTCATTTTCTTCCATCCACTTTTTCATCTCCCCGGAGATCACCCGCAGTTTGCCGGGCCCTTCCCGAAGAAGCGTGGAAGTCATCATAGCTACATCGGCACCGACCATGATCATTTTTATGACATCCTCTGCCGAATGGACGCCGGTAGTAGCAGCCAGGCTGCAATTCAGATGAGGGCGGAGCATGGCGATCCACCTCAATGGAAGTCGTTTCTCGAAAGAATTACTCAATTCAAGGGTCGGAGCGACCTCTTTGGTCTCCAGATCAATATCGGGTTGATAGAAACGATTAAAAAGGACCAGCCCGTCCGCACCGGCCTTTTCCAGGCGCCGGGCCATGTTTCCAAATGCACTGAAGTAAGGGCCGAGTTTTATGGAAACCGGGATAGATACGGATTGTTTCACGGCTTTCAAATCATCGATGTACATTTGCTCAACCTCAGAGGAGGTCATTTCCGGATTGGCCGCCACATAGTAGACATTAAGTTCCAGGGCGTCAGCCCCGGCATCCTGCATTTTCTTGGCGTATTCCATCCAGCCGCCTTTTGAGGAGCCATTCAAACTTGCAATAACCGGTATATCCACTGCACTTTTGAGCTTTTTGATCTGCTCCAGATACTCCTCGGCTTCCAAATTGTGAAACTCCTCCGGCTCGGGCAGATAGCTGAGGGCCTCGGCGTAACTATCGGATGACACGTTCATGAAATGGTCCATCGCGTTGTTTTCCCTGGTGATCTGCTCCTCAAATAGCGAGTACATAACCACAGCCGATGCACCCGCATCTTCCAGTTCCCGCACTTTATTCACATCATTACTGAGGGGCGATGCAGACGGTACGAGTGGATTTTTCAGTTTTAATCCCAAATAGGTGGTTTCCAAGTTCATAGTGCTCCTTTTAATATTTTATGATAAACATGCCTGTTACGGATACTGTGCTCAATTTCCGGCTTGCGGAACCTATTTACTTTCCTCTTTTTTCTCAGGTTCATAGAGCTTTTCCATCTCTACATACTGACGCCAACGCTCACTTACATCCTCCTGCGCACGCTTCATATACTCCGCGGCTTTCTGCGGATGTGACTTGGTCAGCATCAAATAACGCATTTCATTATACGCGTAATCCTTGAAAGGAATTTTTGGTGGTTTTGAATCTAGCATGAAGGGATTTTTCCCCTCGGTTGTCAACGACGGATTGAAACGGAATAGCGGCCAATATCCGGATTCGACAGCCTTTTGTTGTTGATCCAGGCCATATTTCATGTTGTAACCATGGGCAATACAGTGGCTGTAGGCAATGATAATAGAGGGACCCGGATAGGCCTCCGCCTCCATGATCGCCCGCATGGTCTGGGTATCATTAGCACCCATTGCAATCCGTGCCACGTAGGCATCACCGCCCGATACTGACAACAGGCCCAAATCTTTTTTCATGGTCTCTTTACCGGAGGCGGCAAACTTGGCTACAGCTCCAAGCGGTGTAGCTTTGGAGCGCTGGCCACCGGTATTGGAATAAACCTCGGTATCCAGAACCAGGATATTCACATCACGTCCGGAGGCTAACACATGATCGAGTCCGCCGTATCCGATATCGTAGGCCCAGCCATCGCCACCGAAAATCCACACACTTTTGCGCACCAGATAATCGGCCAGACTTTTGAGTTGTTTTTCAGAGTCGCCGCCGGAAGTTTCATCCAGGATTTTCTTGAGTTCCGCCACTCGCTCGCGTTGCTCAAAAACACCCGGTTCATCCGACTGGTCAGCGTTTAAAATGGCTTCTTTCAATTTGTCAGGTACTTTGCCGTTTACATCCTTCAACAATTGCTGAGCCTGTTGGGTCTGCTTGTCGATGGTAAGGCGGAATCCGAGTCCGAACTCGGCATTGTCCTCGAAAAGTGAGTTGGACCATGCAGGCCCCAGTCCGTGCTCATTCTTGGTATAGGGCGTTGTCGGCAAATTACCACCATAAATCGAGGAACAGCCAGTGGCATTGGCAACAATCATGCGATCACCGTAAAGCTGCGTCACCAACTTGACATACGGGGTTTCTCCACATCCTGAGCAAGCACCGGAAAACTCAAACAACGGCTGAAGGTATTGTGACCCCTTTACCGTTCCGGTTTTTAGCTTGGTACGATCATACTCCGGTATGGAGAGGAAAAAGTCCCAGTTCTCCTTCTCATTTTCAAGGTGCGGCTCGATGCTGTCCATGTTGAGTGCTTTTCTTCCCACCTCTTTCCGGTTCTTGGCCGGGCATACCTCTACGCAAAGCTCACAGCCGGTACAATCTTCCGGGGAAACCTGGATACTCACCCGGGTATTGTCGGGCCACTCGCGTCCTTTTGCCTTCATGGACTTGAAGGTTGGTGGCGCCTCTTCAAGCAATGCTTCATCAAACGCCTTGATGCGAATCACCGAGTGGGGGCAGACCATGGCACATTTACCACACTGAATACACACATCAGGGTCCAATACCGGTATATCCAGGGCAATGTTTCGTTTCTCATAGCAGGCAGTGCCGGTTGGGAAGGTCCCGTCTTCGGGAAAAGCACTAACCGGCAGATCATCGCCATTACCGGCAATGATTTCACTGATAACATCATCTACAAATTCCGGTGTTTGCTCGCCCCGGATCGGGGATATCGGATTAAGCATGGCTCTATCCGAGGTAACCTTGCCGGGAACCTCAACCTCAAAAAGATGCTCAAGCGCATTGTCCACAGCAGCGTAATTGCTGTTCAAAATGGCCTCGCCCTTTTTGCCATATGTCTTTTTGATGGCGTCCTTGATAGCTGCCACTGCTTTATCTTTAGGCAGAATGTCTGATATGGCAAAATAGCAAACCTGCATCACCGTATTAATCCGGTTACCCATACCGCTGTCTTTGGCAACTTTGTAGCCGTCTATGGCATACAGGCGGATTTTTTTATCCACAATCTGTTGCTGCACCTGATCGGGCAGGTTATCCCAAAGCTCATCTTTACCATACTGAGTATTCAGCAAGAAGGTAGCTCCCTCAGCAGCATGACGCAGCATATCCATCCGCTCTACAAAACGGAACTGATGGCAGGCGATGAAATCGGCCTTGTCAATTAAATAAGCGGATCGGATCGGCTTTGGTCCAAATCGCAGATGCGAGGTGGTCATGGCCCCCGACTTCTTGGAGTCATATACAAAATAACCCTGTGCAAAGTAATCGGTATTCTCACCGATGATCTTGATCGAATTTTTGTTGGCACTTACCGTTCCGTCGGCACCCAGCCCGTAAAACATCGCCTGGAAAGTCTTGTCGCCTGCATCAGCCCCACCTTTTCCGGCAGATACCGTCTCGGTACTCTTTTGGCCGTTGCCGGATAATCCGCTCTGCCAATCGAGACTGCTATGGGTCACATCATCATTGATACCAATAGTAAAATGGTTTTTGGGATTGATCTCTTTCAAATGATCAAAGACCGTCGTAACCATAGGTGGTGTAAACTCCTTGGACGATAAACCATAACGTCCTGCAATTACACGCGGCTCATCTGCAAATTTCTGATACCCCATGGTCCGGTTTTCCTGGATGGCTGTCAACACATCCTGATACAGTGGCTCTCCCGCACTTCCCGGTTCCTTGGTCCGGTCAAGTACAGCTATACTGTGAACCGAATCGGGAATAGCTTTCACAAACGCTTCCACATCAAACGGACGAAAAAGTCGTATTTTGAGGATACCTACTTTTTCACCTTCCGCATTCAGCTCATCGACGGTCTCATGAGCCGTTTCGGCACCCGAGCCCATCAGCACAATGAGTCGTTCGGCATCAGCATGACCATGATATTCATAAAGATGGTACTGCCGTCCGGTCAGCTCAGCAAACCGGTCCATGGTCTTCTGCACAATAGCAGGAGTGTTGTTGTAATAGGTATTGGCGGCTTCGCGTGACTGGAAAAAGACATCCGGGTTCTGCGCGGTTCCCCTGATGATCGGCTTATCGGGAGTCAACGCTCTGTCACGATGAGCAATTACCCACTCATTGTCAATCATGGCGCGCATGTCATCGAAGGTCAACTGCTCAATTTTCTGCACTTCGTGAGATGTACGAAAACCGTCGAAAAAGTGAATAAACGGCAGTCGAGACTCCAGGGTAGCGGCATGCGATATCATGGCCATATCCATGGACTCCTGCACACTATTGGAACAAAGCATCGCCATGCCGGTCATTCGCATCGCCATCACATCGCTGTGATCGCCAAAAATCGACAGTGCATGTCCGGCCACCGTCCGGGCCGCCACGTGTATTACTGTCGGTGATAATTCGCCGGCAATTTTGTACAGATTCGGCATCATTAAAAGCAATCCCTGGGATGCCGTGAATGTCGTCGAGAGCGCACCCGACTGCAAAGCCCCGTGAACCGCACCCGCGGCACCTCCTTCACTCTGAAGCTCAATGACATCCGGAACCGTTCCCCAGATATTTTTTTTCCCGGCCATCGACCAGGCGTCGGTCCATTCACCCATAGGGGATGCCGGCGTAATGGGATATATGGCAATTACTTCGTTTACATGATGCGCTACATAGGAAGCGGCTTCGTTGGCATCAATAGTTACTAGCGGACGTTTCATCTATCTATTTTTTTAGAATTCCTTAGGTGTCATGTACAATCGGCCCGGTTTTCAGAATAATCATTGCAGTTATACCACTGTAATTGAACCTGATATCTCTGATGACTTTCTCCTGAAGCCAAGAGCCGTTAATAATTCAATAAATAATCCTTGAAAATTTTTGTCAGTAAATAATGGTCTTGAAGAGGTTGACCTGCATCAGGTTCAGCTAATGCTTTACCGGTTTAGTCACGCCATCTTCATCGTTGGTCAATGCTGCCTTTTAGCTGTTAAGAAGACGCTACATCGATCATCAGCATCTTCAAACCCTTGCACCGTTTTATAATCCGCCGCAAAAAAGGGCTTTTCTGTTGCATTTTATTGAAATATGAACTTGACTAAGATATTACATATTTTAAAAAATGGGAACAGTAAATTGCGTACTCGTATAAATTTTCTGCATTATATTGGTAGCTAAATATTTATATAGGTAACAAATCGATTAAACGAGTCCTTTTTTCTGAAAATAACTGTTTTCCTGTACTTTATCAGGATTCGTGATCGTCATCAAAAAAGTATGATATACCGTTTTTATATTCTGCTAACTATTCTCCTTTTGCCCTTGGCACTATTGGGCCGGGATTACGATATTGACCAGATCGATATTCAAGCTGAAATCACCCCTGATGGCACAATACGGTATGTCGAAGATCGCACATATCATTTCGAAGGAGAGTACAGCTATGTCTACTATACACTTGACCTGGAGGGCTTCGAATCCATTGAGCGCATCCGTGTCCGTGAAGACGGCCGGGCACTGACCAACAACAACAGCGAACAACCCGGCACCTTCAAGGTAGAACAACGTGATGAGGAGCTGCGAATTACCTGGTTT
>CAYMBG010000069.1:0-14480 GCA_964388615.1 uncultured Chitinophagales bacterium
ATCCTGAAACTGATGTTATGTTAAAAAATTACTTATTTATCCGTTATCCGGCCCTTTTTTCGGCTGTTCTGTTGATTATAAGTCTTTTGAGCTCCTGCGACGATTCCACCGTACAGGATGCGACCATAAATGAGTCCGCTTCACAAGATCCAGCAGTTCAGCGGGAATATCAAACTTACGCCAATCCCGTTAATATCGACTATACTTACAGCAATGTACAAACCCACCTGGGCATGTCATATCGTTCCGGTGCCGATCCCGCCGTGGTACCGTTCAGAGATAAATACTACATGTTTGTCACCCGCTCCCAGGGGTATTGGATGTCCGATGACCTAAAAACGTGGGAGTTTGTCAGACCCCAAAACTGGTTTTTCCCGGCCTCTAATGCACCAGCGGCCTGGCCGATGAGTGACTCACTGCTCATCGCCCTTGCCAGTCCGGACGGTTGGCAGAATGTGATTACAACCGATAACCCGCAGGCCGGAACCTGGAGCGGCGTACCGTCTCTGCTGACCGAGTTAGCGCCGGTACACGATCCCGCTTTGTTTGTGGATGATGACGGAGAAGTTTATGCATATGGCGGTTCTTCCAATGTGCATCCGGTTTGGGGAGCGGAACTTGATCCGGATCACTTTTTTCTTCCCGTAACGGAAAAAAAGGAACTTCTGGAGTTACACCCGGAGCAGCACGGCTGGGAAAGGTTCGGTGAGGATCACGCGGGCGGCGAGATGGATCCTTTTATTGAGGGTCCCTGGATGACCAAATACGATGACACCTATTATCTGGAATACGCCGCTCCCGGTACCGAGTTTAATGTGTATGGTGATGGTGTGTATACTTCGAAGAACCCGCTCGGTCCATTTACCTATGAACTTTACAGCCCCTTTTCCTACAAACCCGGAGGTTTTATACGTGGTGCAGGCCACGGGAGCACGGTGCAGGATCCATGGGGTCGGTACTGGCGCTATACTACCATGGTTAAAGGCATTGTTAACCCGTTTGAACGGCGCATCGGAAAGTTTCCGTCCGGCTTTGATGATGACGGACAGCTTTATGCCAATACAGCATACGGTGATTATCCGCACTATCTGCCGTCAGAAGAAGACCGTGGACGTGAAGACTGGTTTACCGGCTGGATGCTGCTTTCCTATGCAAAACCTGTTGAAGCTTCTTCGTGGCAGGAAGATTTCATGCCGGAAAATGTCGTGGATGAAGATATCCAATCCTACTGGGTTGCCGGATCCGGATCGAAAGGGGAGTGGATTACCATTGACCTTGAGGAATCAAGCACGGTTAAAGCCCTGCAGGTCAATTACACCGATTATGAATCGAATATCTACGGCAAACCCGATACACTGTATCATCGGTATCGGATCGAGGTGTCCAACAACGGATCGGACTGGGAACTACTGGTGGATAAATCGGATGCCATGGAGGATGTGCCTAATGATTATGTGGAACTTCCGGATCCGGTGGATGCACGCTATATCCGATTTACCAATGTTCATGTTCCTACTGCGAACCTTGCGATATCGGGCCTTCGTATCTTCGGAAAGGGTCCGGGCGATCCGCCGGCTCCGGTTGAAAGTTTCGGTGTCCATCGTGATGATGACCGCCGCGAGGCGTATATAGAATGGAATGCTGTCGACGGAGCCCAGGGATATCACCTGTATTACGGAACCGACCCCGAAAAACGATATAACTCGGTGATGGTCTACAAAGACACCACTTTCCATTCAAGAGCATTGAATGTGGAGGCGGAGTACTATTTTCAGATTGAAGCTTTTAACCAAAATGGCATTTCAGAAAGAAGCGAAGTCTTACATGCACGATGAAGGTGACGTACTAGTCTTTACCGAACAATGACATCCAAATAATGTTATAAAAAAACGTTCACTATGAAATATTTTGTTTTCTTGATTACTCTTGGCATCCTGGCAGGCACTTTTTCCCCCGGTAATTGTGCCTCCGCGCAGGAAAAAGCCTCTGCCACTTTCAATATGGCAACCTATAATATATTCTACCAAACACCACCCGAACATGCCAACAGCTGGGAGCAGCGGCGGGCTCATGTGGCCAATTTAATCCGGTTTCATGACATCGCTCTTCTGGGTTCCCAGGAGGGGGAGCATGACCAGTTGCAGTATCTGCGCAGGGAGCTGGACTACGAATATGTCGGCGTGGCCCGGGATGACGGGGATACCGAAGGCGAACACAGTGCCATTCTGTACGATCCCGAACGTTTTCGTGCTTTGGACGAAGGTACCTTCTGGCTCTCCGAAACACCGGATCGGCCATCCATGGATTGGGGTGTAAATTTCCACCGTATCTGCACCTGGGGAGAGTTTGAGCACAGCGCTACGGGTATCCGGTTCTATGTCTACAATGCCCATTTCGACCACGAGAGTCAGCTTGCCCGGGAAAACAGCAGTGAAATGGTACGGGAGCATATCGACGATCATGTCCCAAGTGATGCCCCGGTCGTATTCATGGGTGATCTGAATGCCGTGCCGGGCAATCCGGCATATGAAATGGTGGCGGACCACGATGGTTTGCATGACGCGTACGAGATCACCGAAAATCCTCCGCACGGACCCACCGGAACATTCAACGGATTTGATGTGAGCCGAAACCCCGACCGCCGTATTGATTATCTGTTTTTATCCCGGCACTTTGACGTTCACCGCTATGGCGTGCTCACGGACACGTATCTTCATGATGGCAAGGTTTATTTTCCATCCGACCATTTCCCGGTATTGATCGAAACAACCTTGCAGCCCTGATCTTCTTTTAAACGTAAAGTCTTATTTTACCGGACATTTTCCTGATATCAGGTTATCAAACGGACCGGCAGGACTACCGGCTGATTAATCCCGCGGAGGGATTCGTATTTCAGCCGGCTGTCTGCTTTTGCGGGGTTTGATAATCGGTGGTTCCTGTATAACGGATCGGATGATGCATCGTCATCGAACCTGGAACGATCCATCCAGGGTCTCTTCTACATTCGGACCGACATAGACCCGTACTTCACCGGGTTCTAATACCGGCTCAAGGTCCTGATCCAGATATTGCAGTTGTTCGGCTTCCAGCGTAAATGAGACGGTTTGTGTTTCGCCGGGCTCCAGGCTGATTCGGTCAAAGTCGCGCAACTGGCGGATCGGCTGTGTGACACTGGCCACCATCTTCCGGGTGTACATTTGCACAATCTCATCGCCGGCTACTTGTCCGGTGTTGGTTATATCCACGGTAACCTGCAGGCTTCCGGTGTTGCTGATCTCCGACTCGCTGAGGCTCAAATTCTCGTATTCGTAATCGGTATAGCTGAGTCCGTATCCAAAGGGGTAGAGCGGTGCATTCGGCGCATCGATGTATTTGGATGTGTACCGCTGATCGGGATCCATGGGACGTCCCGTTTTTTTGGCATAGTAGAAGTTGGGGATCTGTCCTACATTATGGGGCCAGCTGATGGTGAGTTTGCCTCCGGGATTGTGGTCACCGAAAAGGACCGAGGCCATGGCATCGCCCGAGCGGGTTCCGAGATACCAGGCGTTGACAATGGCGGGGATGTGTTCGTCGGCCCAGTGGATATCCAGCGGACGTCCGGCCATGAGCACCATCACGACGGGGGTGCCGGTGGCGTGTACCGCTTCAAGAAGCTCTTGTTGTGCTCCGGGCAGGTCAAGCGATGTGCGGGATGCCGCTTCACCGCTCATGTGGCGGCCTTCGCCAAGGGCCATAATCACCACATCGGCTTCCTGCGCCAGCTCCAGCGCCTCCTCAAAACCGTCCCGGGAGTCATCGTGCAGGTCCAGGGGCGCGCCTTCGGCATAGGTTACGCGCGTGTTCGGGGAGACGGCCTGCTCGATGCCCCGCCGCAGGGTCACGTTATCGGTGTGTTCGCCGGCAGCTGACCAGGAACCCAGCAGGTCGTACTGATTGTCGCCCAGCGGACCGATGATCGCCACATGATCATGATTTTTGTCCAACGGCAGCAGGTCTTCTTCGTTCTTGAGCAGTACGATCGATTTTTCAGCTACTTCAAGGGCAAAATCAAGGAAATCATCGCGCATGATGGTTTCGGCCTCGCGGTCGTAGTCGGAGTAACGGTAGGGATCCTCAAACAGGCCCAACTCGAACTTCAGGTCCAGTATCCGCGCTACAGCCATATCCACCTGCTCCTCTTTGACAAGCCCCTCATCCACCAGATCCGGCAGTTCGTTCAGGAAAATCTGGCTCATCATATCCATGTCCACATTGGCGTTGATCGACAGTTCGGCGGCATGGGCTTCATCCCGGGCGTAGCCATGCGGCATCAGCTCCATGATGGCGGTATAGTCGGTGACCACCATACCGTCAAAGCCCCATTCGTCCCGAAGGATCTGGTTGAACAGGAAGTCGCTTCCAGTCGCCGGCACTCCGTCATACTCATTGAAGGCCGTCATAAAGGTGCGGATACCCGCGTCAACGGCCGCTTTGAAGGGCGGCAAATGTCTTTCGCGCAGTGTTCGTTCGGAGATATCGACTGTATGGTAATCGCGGCCGGCCTGCGGTTCACCATAGGCGGCAAAGTGTTTGGCCGTGGCCAGAATCGTATTTACATCACGCAGGTCATCGCCCTGAAATCCTTCGACACGGGCTACACCCATTCGTTTGTTGAGCAGGGGATCCTCACCGTGACTCTCCACGATGCGCCCCCAGCGCGGGTCGGTGGATATGTCGATCATAGGAGTAAAGGTCCAGTGCAGTCCCGCTGCCGAAGCTTCCTCGGCGGCGACTTGCGAGGCCTTCTTAATCAGCTCAGGATCCCATGTAGCCGATTCGGCCAGGGGAACGGGAAAAATGGTACGGTGTCCGTGGATAACGTCGAAGGCAAACAACAAGGGGATTCCCAGGCGGGTTTCTTCCACCGCAATTCGCTGCAGATCCCGGGTATGCTCGACCGTGTGGGCATTGAAAACACCGCCCAGCTTGGCTTCATGGATCATCTCGCGATACTCTTCGCTGAGAACCGGACCGGTTTCGGCAAAACCGCTGCTGAGCAGGTTAAGCTGACCCACTTTCTCTTCCATGGTCATGAGCGACAGTACCGAATCTACTTTATCCGGATAACGCAACGGCGTATATCGGACAGGGGATTCACTGCTGCGTTCTACCGTGGTGGCAGCCGTTACGGCGGATCGCTCACCGGATTCCCCCGCTTCATGCCGGGGAGTGTTATCGGTCGTGCTGCAAGCCAGAGGCAAGAGCAGCAGCATAGCCAGAAGGCCTTTGAGTGTTATTGTACTGGAAAAGTTTTTCATAGCGTATCAGGTTGACCGGCGGCTGGTGACATATGGCCGGTTGGTTGTTTCATGGTTTCGGGTTGAAATTATTTATTGCAGGGTTCAGGTATGGATGGTTACCAAATCGTGGCGCTTGTGCCGGTATCGAGCCATCCGCCGGTGAAACCGGCTTTTTCAAGTCCCCGCTGGATGTGTTCGTTTTCGCGGGTCAGCTCCCAGAGCAGGCCGCTTCGGTAGTTTTCGGCCTGGATCAGGATCGGGCCCTGATCGATACCGAGATACTGGCTGTTGACCCACCCGTCCGGTAGCTGGGCAGGACGGAACGTGAGATTGAATGAGTCGCGGAACCCGTAGTCGCGGTAGATCCGCTCCCCGTACTCCTCATACATATGGTGCAGAGCTGTGATGGTTTCTTCCGGGGCAAATGGAATCGAACCACCGGTGGCGGTAGGCGCGATCGTACCGTCATCAAACCGGTAAACCTGGCTGACACCGCGGGCGTAATATCCTCTTAGGTTCCGTTGAACCCCATCCACCGTGATGGTGAACTCGCCGGGGCCGTCACAGGCGGTCAATCCCCATACATTCTCACCATAATCGGTCCAGCCCATGGGATTGGCAATGGCATACTCGCGCTGGGACAACGTGCCGCGCCGTGAATTTTCAAAATAGTCAATACCGCGCATTCGCATGTAAGCGTCCTGGATTTCACGGAAATCAACAAACATATGGGAATATTGATGCAGGAAAAGCGGACTGGCGTTGATATGTGCGTAACCCTGGAAGTTGGCCCATTGGTAGGTGTCGGTGTAACGCTGCCAGGCTTCGGGTTCGACAGGATAGGTAGGGGATCCCAGCGCCAGGATGTAGAGGATCATCGACTCATCGTATCCGGTCCAGTCGTGACCAATGAAGCCGCTTTCGGGATGCCATCCGTGACTGACCAGCGGTTCGTTGCGTACAGCCCACTGCCAGTCAACACGGGCGTAGATGGAGTCGGTCAGGGCGCGGATCTCATTCTCTACAGGATGGTCACGGGTAAAATAAGACTGCGAGGTGAGCATGCCGGCCAGCAATAGAGAGGTGTCAATGGTGGAGAGTTCGTTCTGTCCGGCACGGTGACCCGTATCCATTTCCAGAAAATGGTAGAAAAAACCACGGTGACCTGTTACCCCTTGTGCCTGCGGCCCCTGGGGTGCTTCCCAAAAGAATCTAACCGTGTTTTGCGTGCGTTCGGCCGCTTCTTCCCGGGTGATGTACCCCCGTTCAACGCCAACAATATAAGAGGAGAGCGCAAAACCGACAGCAGCGATACTGGCGGCCGAATTACCGGGGTAACGGTCAGGCACCATGCCGTTGGCATGATTGGCCGTTTCCCAGAAAAAGTTAAAAGTGTCCTCCTGGAGCTGGTCCAGAAAAGCCAGCTGCTCAACGGACGGCTCCCAGTCAAAGTTTTGGGAGGAAGGCTGAGAATCCGGATTGTTGCCGGTCACGTCCGAAGCAGTGTCAGCGTTGGATAGATCTGAACCGGCGGGTTCGTAAGAGTCACAGCCTGTCCACAAGAACAAAATGAGTAGTAATAGAATCGAAAATGGATGTATAGAGCGCATACAGGATCACAGTAGTTAAGCGTGTTAAATATTTCGGCCTCCTTTATGGATCTACCTGCTCCATGTCGGCATGGAAAAACACTAGCAAAACATATGCAAACATGGCTTAGCTATATCGGGCAGAGGCTGCAGAACAAGCATTATTCTTCTCTAGAATAGACAGTAAACAGTGCAATGTCAAGTAGTAATAATAGTGCAAATATGCAAAAAATGAGCAATTTTGCATATTACTTGTCATGCCCGGTCAAACGGTGTTATCTTTCTTAAAAAGGGTCCGTTTTTAAAAAAACTATCCGAGTGTTGAGGCTTTGGCGGACAGTCGAACGGGGATCAGGCTCAAGGTGCCGCGCTGATAATCCTGGTTCTCGATGATATTCTTGAGGGTCTTGATGGATGAACCGGCCATGGTGGCAAAATCGGTAACGATCGAAGAAATTTGCGTAGTGCGATGGATGCAGGTCGGAAGGTTGTCATAGCCCAACACCGCGACATCTCCCGGAACATCCAGGCCGGCTGTCCGCGCCGACTCCATAAAACCTGCTGCCATGGAGTCATTGGTGGCAAAAACTGCGTCGGCAACGGTTTTTTCACCCGGCTGGTCGTGGTTCATCCGTTTGCGGAAATCTTCGAACGCGTTCACGCCGCTTTCAAATTCGTATTCGCCTTCAGCGCGCCACGTTAATGACAGTTCGGGATACTGGTTAACGTAATCCATGAACCCGTTGTAACGAAACCGGCTCTCCGGACGAATTGTCGGACCCTCAATTACTCCCAGTCGACGATAACCCTGCTCATGCAGATGAGAAGCTGCAAGATAACCCCCATTATAACTGTCGAATGTAACAGTGGTGATGTTTGGGTTGTCAATCAACGCGTTGGAAACCAATGGATAATTCTTCGGAAGGACCTGGATAATTTGCTCATAATGGGTCCGCTGAAGTGAAGGAAAAAACAGGATGATTCCATCGTAATTGCCCTCCCGGTAGGCATCTTGTACCAGTTTAACACTTTCTTCACGGTGTTTGCTTATGCTCATAAGAGAAATACGCACATTTTCATGGTAGGACGCCTTCCGGTAACCCAGAAAAAAGGCCGCGTAAAACTCGGCGACCCGAAAGTCCGATAGCAGGGCAAAGTGCAGTTTTTTACTTTTCTTTCGCGGTGCAGGCTTTTTCCTGGCAGGCTCATATCCAAGCTTCCGGGCAACCTGCTGTACATGATCTTTTGTCTTTTTACTGATGCTGGCCGAGTGGGCTAACGACCGTGAAACGGTGGAAATCGAACATCCCGTTTGCTCTGCAATTTCTTTAAGAGTAGGTTTCATCTGAGTGAATGGGCACGTTTTTTAAAGCTGTAATTTTATGCAAAATACTATATTTTCAAATGGATTCACAATATCATAAATATCCCTTTTTATACAAGATTGAAGGCCTTATAAAAATATTGCCTACCATTTATTTGCAAACTTTACATATGCAAATAACTACATCTGGCTTGATACAGGGCAAATTGGCTGGCCGCTCACGGAAACATGCAAAAACGGACGAGTATTTCTAAACTTTTTTATTAATTTGCAAAGAATAGCAAAAAAAGCGTTTTCACCAAGTCTTTCTGCATCCCGCTCAACACCTATGAAACCGGTTCCGTTAATTTGAAATTTCGTGAGTTATTAAGATATTTACATAGTTTGCCTAATATAATCTCAAATCGTATATCGGGATCGTCTCTTTAAACCATTGCAAACCCTAAACCAGGTAGTTATGAATCGTAAATCATTTCTGACAAAACTGGGTGTAGCCAGTACCGCAGCTATTGGCTTTCCCTACATTCACTCGCATGGAAGCAGCAAAAACACAACCCTTGAACCCCGAAACAAGGAGACCCGCCGTTATGCGGCCAATGACCATCTGAACATCGCCCTGATCGGCACCGGATGGATGGGCCAGGTTAACGGGGAAACAGCCCTCCGGCACTCCGGTATCAAGATGGTTGGCGCCTGTGATCTCTACAACAGCCGCCTGAACCGTTGCCGTGAACAGTGGGGAGAGGACCTTTTTGTGACCAACGATTACCGCGAAATCCTCGAGCGTTCCGATGTGGACGCCGTAGTGATCTCCACCACCGACCACTGGCATGACGTACAGGCAATTGATGCCATGAACGCCGGTAAGGATGTGTTCCTGGAGAAACCCATGATCCAGAAAGTGGACCAGGGGCATAGTGTGATTAACGCCGAGGAGAATACCGGAAGAGTGCTCCAGGTGGGTAGTCAGCTGACCAGCGACATCCTCTATCTCAAAGCACAGGAACTGGTACGCAACGGTGAAATCGGCGACCTGGTCCTGGTAGAGGGGAACTTTGACCGCCACTCGGCCGAAGGCGCATGGCAATATTCCATCCCCCCGAATGTGACCGCGGATCAGGTGAACTGGGATACCTACCTGAAAGATCTGCCGCACCGACCCTTTGACCCCAAACAGTTCTTCCGCTGGAGAAACTATCAGGATTTCGGCACCGGCGCCGCCGGAGATCTGTTCGTGCACCTGCTGTCAGCTGTTCACCTGGTCACCGATTCCCACGGTCCCGAATCTATTATGGCCACGGGCGGATTGCGCTACTGGCACGACGGACGGGACGTCCCGGATGTCATGCTGGGATTACTTGATTACCCCGATACCGAGACCCACCCGGCTTACAACCTCGCGCTCCGCGTGAATTTCATCGATGGCTCCGGTGGCGGCGTGAATATCCGCTTCGTCGGTACGCACGGAGAAATTGTGGTGGATTGGAGCGATGTCACCCTGCGGAAATCCGAGCTGGTCGATGATCGTCCACCGGTAACTATAGATGACTTCAGCGAACAGACCCAGGAAAGGTATATGGAGTATCATCAATCCAATTATCCGGAACCTCCGGCCCGTGTCATCGAGCCCTCGGAATTCGTATACCGGGCACCGGATGGATATGATTCCAGGGAAGACCACTTTGGTATGTTCTTTGACGCCATACGGAAGGGCGAACCGGTCTATCAGAACGGGAAGGTGGCATTCCGTGCCGCGGCACCGGCCCTGCTGGCTAACCAAAGCTATTTTGATGCCAAAACTATTAAATGGGACCCCATAAACATGCGGGTCGTATAAACCTGATCATTACTCACTAATCGATTTTTATTATGACAAACATTACCAAACAGGCAGTGGCACTTATAGGGGCTTTTGCCCTGTTTTCAGCTTGCGCCATCGCACAAGAAGAGGACGGTTTTAAACCTATTTTCAACGGCGAAGATCTCTCCGGCTGGATTATTCCTGAAGGGGATGGCGGCCATTGGAAGGTGCTCGACGGCGTGATTGATTATGATGCCCTGAGCGAGGCTCCCGGCGATAAAAACCTGTGGACCGAAGAGGAATACGGCGATTTTATCTTGCGGATTGACTGGCGTTTCAAAGGCACCGAATTCATCAATCCCAATGTCCGGCTGATTCGTCCCGACGGAAGTCACCAGAAAAAGGCCAATGGCGAGGATATCACCATCGCCATGCCGGATTCGGACTCCGGTGTCTACCTGAGGGGCATGCCCAAGGCTCAGGTCAACATATGGACCTGGCCCATCGGTTCCGGCGAAGTGTACGGCTACCGGATGGATTCCTCTATGCCCGCTGAAGTGCGGGAGGCGGTGACCCCCGACATGTTTGCCGATAACCATATCGGTGAGTGGAATACGTTCGAAATCTCCATGGTGGGGGATGTTCTGAATGTGGAGTTGAACGGGCATCATATTATTAAGGATGCGCAGCTTATTGATGTGGATGATCGCGGACAGCTCGCCCTTCAGCACCATGGACATAAAGAAGACGGCGAATGGGCCAGCTCACCATCCCTGGTTCAGTTCCGAAATATCTATATCAAGGAGCTCTGATCGGAAAAAATGAGCTTTTATGTCAGGACGCTTATATTCATTGCTTTTATACCATTTCAGGCGTCTGTTTTTGGTGCTGACAACACCGTCCGAATAGCGACTGCGAATGGCTGGGCACCGGAGGTGACCGGGACGCATGATGACTCTATCCACCGCCATCATCGTGATTCCCTTTGGTCACTTCGACGGAATCCGGCTTTCGCAGATTCGCTCACCAATACCGGCACGATACCAGGCCACCCGGACGAATACCCGGTACAACCAGGGGATCATTCCCCATCACACACCTATCAGCGTACCGGTAAAAATGCCCTTTTTGTGGAGCTGCTGGGAAGCGGCATTAATGTATACACCCTGAATTACGAGCGAGCCCTCAGGAGTAATTTCCATGCACGTATAGGTGCTTCCTGGATCGGTTATTCGGATCAACTCAGGTATGAGAACAGGGGGAAAGACCTGTTTTTTGATCTTTACACCATCCCAGCATCAGTGAGCGTGACCCTGTTTGAGGGTTTTAGTCAACTCGAACTGGGAGCCGGACTTACCTTCTTTTCAATGAAATTCGAGGGCGGACCCTTTGATATCGGCTATCATGACATGGAACTGGGCAAGCGCTACCGGGGACTGGCACTGAGTACCATCATCGGTTACCGGGTGTCTATCCACAATTACTTGTTTCGAATCGGCCTGTCCCCACAGTATATGTTTACCCTGGATCGTGACATCTCCGGTTTTTTTACCGAATTGAAGGAGCGTGGAGCGTTTGATTTGTACGATTATCTGGAGTTTCAGGGCTTTCGCATCATCCCCGGCATCAGTTTTGGCCGTACCTTTTGACCCGGCAGGAGGAAGTACGTCACTATACCATGAGCACCACACGCCTTTTTTTAAGCTGCATCCTTTTGTTACCGGTACTGATCCTGCAAGGCCCGGCACAACCGGCATGGTCATCCGCTCATGCTGAAGACCCGATGAATCGATCCGCCGGAGTGGTGATCAACGAAATCCTGGCTTCTAACGGCAGCGGCATCGAAGATGAGGACGGTGACACGGTTCCCTGGATCGAACTTTATAATGCCGGCGATGAGCCTGTTAACCTCGCTTTTTATGGTTTGTCCGACGACTACGACCAGCCATGGCGCTGGATTATGCCCGATGTCACCATCCCACCGGGTGAATTCCTGCTGATTTTCGCCTCCGGTAAAGACCGATCTGACCCGGAATCGGAACTGCATACCAATTTCAGAATCAGTCAATCCGGCGAGGAGGTGTTGCTTACCGACCTTGATGGCCGGCGTATCGGACATATCCCGCCTACCCCCATGCCTACGGATGTCTCTTTCGGTCATTATCCCGATGGCTCCGGAAATCTGATGTTTTTTGATCATCCGACACCCGGTGCCCCCAATACCAGCGCCGGCTTTGACGAACTGCTGGATCCCCCCGATTTTTCGCTTTCCGGCGGTTTCTACAGCAACGACCGGCTTTTGGAACTTGCTACCCAATACGAAAATGCCGGGATCCGCTACACCCTCGACGGATCCGAACCCGACAACAACAGCCGCCTGTACAGCGAGCCGATCCCCATCAGAGACCGCACGCCAGAGCCTGATAACTTGTCTATGATCGAGACTTCACCGCCGGATGGCGTGCTGGAAACCGGCTTCTTCCCGGAACTGCCCGACGGACCCGTTTTCAAGGGTACCGTGGTGCGGGCGCGAACGATGCGGCCGGGCAGCAAATCCTCCCGAATCATCTCCCACTCCTATTTTGTGGATGACAGGGGAGCGGACCGTTACCACCTGCCGGTTGTTTCTATCGTTACCGACTCACTGAATCTGTTTGACTACGAAACCGGAATCTATGTGCCCGGCAAAACCCATGACTACCGGGACCGGCTGGAGGAACTTGACCTGGATCAGGATGAAAAATTCTATGATCTGGATGACCATCTCATCGGTAATTACGGGCTGCGCGGTCACGATTGGGAACGTCCCGCCGCTTTTGAACTTTTTGATGAACAGGGCCGGCGGGTCCATGCCCAGGATATCGGCATCCGGATCCACGGAGGGGGCTCCCGCGTGTTGAGTCAAAAATCACTGCGTCTTTACGCCCGGAACGAATACGGTGACAGCCGCTTTTTTTATCCGATATTTCCGGATCTGCCGTACCGTGAATACAACCGGTTGATACTGCGTAACTCCGGCCAGGATTTTTTCGGACGTTCAACCATGTTCCGGGATGCTTTTATGCAAAAACTGATCAGCGGCCTTAACTTTGA
Organism: uncultured Chitinophagales bacterium; assembly: GCA_964388615.1. Classification (GTDB taxonomy): domain Bacteria; phylum Bacteroidota; class Rhodothermia; order Balneolales; family Natronogracilivirgulaceae; genus SLLW01. The sequence goes on from CAYMBG010000069.1 coordinate 13,090, forward strand.
TACACAAGCTTACCGCCCCGCAATACTGTTTATCAACGGAGAATATTGGGGTATTCAGAATATCCGCGAACGTTATGATCCCGATTATATCGCACGGAATTACGATGTGGACCCCGAACGGGTGGATATGCTCAATGACAGTGCCGAAGTGGATGACGGAAGTAACGAACACTATCTGGCCATGCTGGACTATATCGAACGGCATGACCCCGCCCGACCGGAACACTATCGCCATATCCTGACCCTGATGGATATGGATAACTACCTGGATTATGTCGTAGCGCAGGTTTTTATTCGTAATGTGGACTGGCCCGGAAATAACAATGAGTACTGGCGGCTGGATACCGAATGGGATCCCGACGCGCGAACCGGACATGACGGACGATGGCGCTGGCTGATGATTGATACCGATGCCGGTTTCGGATTGCTGAACCCCTGGCGGGTTGAAAGCTATGACATGATCAATCATATCACCAACGATAAATATGACGAATGGCCCAACCCGCTATGGTCAACCTGGCTGATACGCCGCTTGCTGCGTAATGAATCCTTCCGACACGAGTTCATCAACCGTTCGGCCGATTACATGAATACCATCTTCCATCCGACGCATGTGATCCCGCTGATCGACCGGTTTGAAAACAACCTGGATCCGGTTATTGAAGAACACATCCGCCGGTGGGGCCAGATCGACTCAAAGGATAAATGGCACTATAATGTGGAGCGATTGCGAGAATTTGCCCGAATGAGGCCTCAATATGCCTATGAACATATCCGCCGCCATTTTGAACTGAAGGGTTTGGCCGACCTCCAGGTGGATGTTTCCAATCTGCATAAGGGACGGGTCAAGGTTAACCGCCTGGTCATCGATGAGGACACCAAAGGCCCCGCTTCCCGGCGCGAGAGCCCGTATCCCTGGAAGGGAAAGTATTTTAAAGGTATTCCGGTAACTCTGGAGGCAAAACCCTTCGAGGGTTATCGTCTTTCCCACTGGATGATCGACGGAGAAAGATATGACAGCCAAAATGATGCCGATGGCCTTTCGGCTGATCAGCAGCATATCCGACCGGTTTCGCAACAACATGACGACAACGACCCGGCACGGCTCTCCCTTACCCTTGATTCCGATCAGACCGTGCAAGCCGTTTTTGAACCCGACGACCAGGATCCCGGCCATTTTCCGGAAACTTTTCCGCTGGCGGAAAACGACTACCATTTCGACCGATGGGACCCGGATGCCGAACCCGGATCCCGGCCGGATAACATGATTTTTCAATACATGGCGGATCCCGAGCCGAGACTGGGCACACCGGTTGGGGGGATTGCGGGCGGAGCTTATAATCTTTCTTCCCGGACACGTATTAACGGACTGGGCGAGATTGGGTTCTCAT
>CAYMBG010000070.1:0-14427 GCA_964388615.1 uncultured Chitinophagales bacterium
TCATTCGGACGCAGACTGCATACACCGTTGCTCAAACATTCCGGCAGCATGGGGATAACCCGGTCAACCAGGTAAACACTGGTGGCACGGTCCCTGGCTTCATCATCAAGCACGCTGCCCTGCTGCACATAATAGCTGACATCGGCGATATGCACACCCAGATAGTAATTCCCGGAATCCAGGATTTTGATACTGAGGGCATCGTCAAAATCCTTGGCATCGTGAGGGTCGATAGTGAACACCGCCATATCGCGGATATCACTACGCCGCTGAAACTCTCTGTCGGGTATCGCGGTGGCTACATTTTGAGCAAAATCTTCCACATCGGAAGGAAAAGCGGCTTGCAATTCATTTTCAGCCAGTATTGAGAGGATGGTGGCGTTGTTCGTCCCCTTTTCACCGAGTACTTCAAGCACTTCGGCTTCGGGCAGAGAGCGCGGATGGACCCAGTCCACCAGGCGGAAAGTGACTTTATCGTTATTTTTAGCGTCTTTGATATGATCGGGATGTACAAAAAATTCAGTCCCTGCCGATTTTTCATCGGAAGCGATCAGGTAGGCATTCTTGCCTTGTTCCTGGAATGTTCCGACAAAAAACTTCCTACCCCGTTCCAGAACTTCTGTGACTCTGCCCTCGGTTCGGTCGCTTCGTTTGTCAAGCAGAGATATTTTTACGCGGTCTTTATCCAGTGCGGTATGAGTAAATTTTGAGGGGATACGCACATCCTCATCACGTCCTTCTACTTTGACGAAACCTGTTCCACGGCGTGTAAGTGAAAAGGTGCCTTCCAGGAATTTGCCATTCCCCTTACCCTCCTTAAGCTTGATCTTTCCATCCTTTTCGAGGATGCGATCTTTTTGCTGCAGTTTTTCTATGGCTTGTTGAAATCGCTGTCCACCCTTTTTTTTAGGGAGCTTGAAAGCCCCCATCAGGGCGACGGTCGGGAACCAGGAGTCGGGATGTCTTTCCAGCATATCCAGAATCAGGTCCTCAAGGTTAATCTTCTTTTTTTTCATGTAACTTATGTATGTAATTAATATCGTGTGTGATTCATTTCACTATTCTTCAGTCGGAGAGTCCGGGTCATCACGGTCGAAAAGTCCAAAAACGGTGGAGATGTTGTGCCATACCCGTTCACCGAACTCTTTCCAGGAGTTGAAACGAAACTGAGCTTCAACGCCGACACCATCCACTTTTTGTATGTCAGCCGGCTGACCAAGGATAGACATGAGCATGGGGTCGGTGCGATGGAACACCTCTACCGACAAGTTGGGGTTAATTCTGTACATGGCACCCAGGTCACCTATCTGTGTTTGCTCGCCGCCAACTTCTCCTTCTCTGCGCAAGACCAGTCGATCATCAAACAATCTAAGGGCGATTCCCAGGTCCGCCTGGTCAAAACCGAACAGATTCAGGTCAACATCCAGGTTAACCGCATTGTCCCTCAAAAGCGCGTTGATTTGGGTGGACAGTAACTGACTCAAGCCAACCTGTCCTGCACGGGCTTGCAGTGTACTGCCAAGTTCCTGTGTTTGTGTTTCCCCTACCAGTCCACCTGAAATAAAGCTTCCTGTAAACAGTAAACTGGTAGCCTGGATCAGTTTTTGTTCCTCGCTGTTCAGTATATTCAAGACGGCAGCGTTTTGAGTGGCGTCAATGGCGTTTGGAAACTCAAAATAGAAATCATTTTCAATGTTTTCTATGGGTCCGGTGATTTCGAGGAGCAGTTCAACAGGTACCCGGTTGGCTCGTTCCATTGCCGCACCGCCAATCAGCGGTGCAATATTGGGCCGGGATCTGTAAACGGCGGTGATATCCAGCAATGCATTAGCGGGATCTCCCTCCCATCGGATGCTCCCCCCGTCGCGCAGCGAGAAGCGCCGGGTAAGGATATCGCCACCCACAAAAAGATAATCCCCGTCATCAATATCGAAATTGCCGAAAATCTGCAGGCTTTCATCTTCCAGGGAGATCCGGATCCGGCCCTCGCCGCGGGCATTAACCACTTCGCCTGTCACCGGGTCAAAAATCAGGCGCACCGTCGAATTGGGTGCAGCCACAAACTGAAGATCCAGTCGGAAGACCTCCATAAAAGAACGGTCGATTTGCCGGAGGATTTCGGGATCGTCCATCAGCTCGCGATCCAGGTCGGCATCATCAAAATTCTTCACGAAACGGATAAGCCGGCTTTGGTCATCGGCCATGCTTTGTTCCATGAACGGGATGGAAAGCCGGGATGGAGAGCTGGTGTAGATAGGTTCTGTGGTACGTACAAAAGGCGAGACATTAGATCCGGTAATGGTGATCACGCCGGTTCCGGCTACTTCACCAAAAAATGGCACATCAGGCCCCTCGGAATTATCCAGGAAGAGCAGATTGTTCATTTGCAACTCCAAATCCATGAACTTTTCTGCCTGAAAGTCGTTGAAATCGTAGTTTCCACTCAGCACGGCCGTGCCACCGGCAAGGTCCCGGCCCTCAATATGTTGCAGTTCAATTCCCTCTTCCCGGTTGATCGATACAGGTCCGTTTAAAATGTACTCGGTTTCAAAGAAGACAGGTGCTACTGTTGTTTCATGGATCTCAAAGTCACCATCAAAATAGATGTATTCGTAATTACCTGAGACAAATAAGTTTCCGGTCCCCCTGCCCTCTATTTCATCAAATACACTGTCAAGCAGAAAAGTAAGTACCCAGGCATCAAGTTCGCGAGCATCAACATCAAAATAGTAGAGTGAGTCAGCTGAAGTACCCGGTTCGGGAGGCTTGAACCAGCCGGTAGCGGAGATATCCTGGCCAATCCCGTTGTTTTCAGTGAGGTAATCGGCATAAACGGTGCTATCGGTGAGGATATGAAGCTGGGTATCGAACCGATCCCTTTCGGGGTTAAATAAACTCTCCAAAGAGACATCGCCAACCGGCCGGCCGTCGAAAGAGAGTTGATCAGCGTCCATATTACCGTGGATGAAGGGATTGTTCAGCAATGTTTTGGTGACGAAGTCAGCATTCAGTGTACCTTCAAAAGGTATTCTGCCATCAATGATTTGAGATATTCTTTCCAGGTTGACGTTCTCAAAACGGTATTGAACCGAATCCTGCTCATCGTTGCTAAATGTTCCGTCTACGAAGATTTGGTCATGCCCACTTATCAGGTTGAACTCATCGACATGTAATTTATGGTCACTTCCGTATTGTAAAATTGGATTGCCCTCCAGGTTCCAGAAGTAACTTTCATTTCCCAAAACGAATTCGCTGATATTGGCAAGAATATATTCGTCATGAAGTGTGGCATGCCATTCGGATTGAAAAATAATGTCGTCCCCTATATTTACAGCGCGACTTTGGTTGTAAAGGGAATCATTCTGGCCCTGAAATATCCAGGATAGGCTGTCTGATGTCTGTTGGCGATACTGGAAATGGTCGGCCTTTATGTCAATCCGAATATCCTGATACTCTCGAAGATTTTGATCAAAATGGAACGAGGTGTGTAGTTCCATTTCTGCGTTTTCAATCTCCAGTCCCTTCCAGCCCGATCTTGGATCCCGAAGGTGTGCGTCCAGTTGGAATTGCTGATCGTCGGCAAACAGATTCAGACTGATGTTGGCGTCGGAATCAAACGTATTGCTTTGGGGAAAATAGAAACTCAACAGCTCTGTATTTTTGATTTCCAGTAGGATATCCAGATCCAGGTATTGATCCGTGACCGCGTTTTTTATGAGACTCTCTACAGGTTCAAAGAGCAAATCCTCTCTGACACGGTGTTGGAAAAATGATTCCCAGTGACTGTATAAGTGATTAAACGAGGAGAAATCAATATTTCCCTCCACCAACAGGTCAAACAAGGTAGAGGTAAGTCGTAGTGACCGCTCACTGTTATCCGGTCGATCCAGGTCCAGATACATTTGATGCGGGTCAAGTTCGGTGCCATTGACTACCGAGGGAAGGATATCGACGATAACTCTACCATGCCACTGGTCGGGGCTGGTACCGTGCCAATTAATATCGAAATCGATATTCCATTCCGTTTCCGGTACCCGGTCATTATTTGTGGCTCGACGCAGGTCCAGGCCGGAAGACTGACCCGATATGACCAGGGCCGGAATAGAATCACTCAGATCGACCCAACCCTGCCCCTCCAGGAAGTTTTCATCCTGTAGATAGATAAATTCATGGGCCAGAGTTGCGTCGGCATACGAACCTTCAAGATGGAATTCGGAAACGGGTATGTTGTTGACAGAGGAATTGTTCAGTTCCATGTCAAAATCAAATTCGTATTGGGGGGTGTGAAGGTTTGTTGCAGCCAACCGGCCATTCAGGAACAGCTCCGTAGGAAAAGGCGCTTTCCGGTACAGATTTTCCCAGTTGATATTGTTTGCGTCAAATTGGTAGTCAGCTGAGTAGGGAGCGTTCAGTCCAACTCCGCCTTGCGCGGAAACAATTCCGCCTGGGAGGGAGACATCGAATGATGATACAAGGGTATCCGTGGTGCCATAAAATTGCGCCGAACCGCCGAGTGTTTGCAGGTTCTGAGCTGCAATGTCGTCAAAAACGGCCAAGTTGGAGTTCATAAGAGATCTTGAGACGGTCATCTCCGCAATATCAACCTCATAGGCCAGTGAGTCGGAGGAGGTAAAATGGTCCAGTTTTGCACTCATGAGAATGGTGTTTTCTCCGGCGCGGATATCTCCATTGGAAATTTCCAGAGCATCACTTTGCCCCACCGCCTCACCTGTAAAATGAAGATCAGGAAGCTCTTTGATATATTGTCCGGCTAAGGGTTGGATTTGTTCGGCTGCCAATCGTGAATCTTCTACAGTGATTTGATAGGAGGATTCCCGAAACTGTTGCGAAATATGGCGATCGAAAAAATTAATGCCGGTGAATTCGCTGTTCCAATCCAGGTAAGACCTTCCAAATTGCAACTGCATGGCGTTCAATTCAAAAAAGTGGCTGTCATTATAAATTTGTCCGGACAGAGAAAGGTCCAGTGAGTCCAGTTCGGGTATTTGGAGGGTCAGATAGGTTATATCAAGATAACGCTGGTTTTCGGTCACCTCCAGGAAAAGCTCGGTGTTGAAATCGGCCAGCGTCACAGAATCGGGCAATCGGGCAAAGCGTTCCTTTCCGGATGATGGTCTGATGTGAATAGTGCCGTTATAAACTTGCACCATTGGCGCATAGATATCGATACTTTGAAACGGCTCTGTTGATGGCCTCTCCTGTTCCAGAGGGATCAGTTCCCTTTTTTGAAGGGCCTCGATCAATGTATAGCTGTCGGAACCATCGCTTTCCAGAAAGACTCCGGGGCGGTGAAGAGTGATGTCATTAATAGTTATGTCATTGCGCAGCAGTCCGATAAGATCTACACTGATACCCAGGGATTCGAATTCGGCAACAGTATCGCCTTCATACGTTAGTTTTGTGTCAGTAATCTCCACATGAAAAGGCAGAACGCCTCCAATGTGGCCGATCCGGAGTTCTCCCTCGTAGGTCTCGTTAAACCAGTTTTCCGCGTGTGAGGCAAGGTATTGCTTGATCGGGTCGGTTTGCAGCAAAAGGAAGACAACCGATCCAAAAAGCACGACGGTGGTTAACAGCACTAATATGCTGCTCCAAAATATGCGCCACACGATATAAATAAGGCGATAAAACAAGTAGAAACCGTATTATAGGAGGTGATTATGGTCGAAAAGTGTTCCAGTCAGGACAGTGCCTCGAACACGTAGTTCCAGGCTTGATGCAACACGTTTGTTTGCTCTGCTTTCATCACAACCGGTTTGCCATAATCCTTGATAAGCACCAGCTGAATGGTGGCATCGCGATTTTTCTTGTCGTGATACATAAGTGAAACGAGTTCATCAATATGTGGAGTATAGCGATTCAGATTCAGGTTATATATATTTTTCAAGGCCAACAGGGCCTCATCTGATACCGGAAACCCTTGCTTCCGGGATACGAATAATGCTGCAATCATACCGGCATAGACTGCTTCTCCGTGGTTGATATTCTGGTATCCATCAAGAGTTTCAAGGGCATGGGCAAAGGTATGGCCAAAATTCAGCCAGGCTCTTTGACCTGCTTCACGGGCATCCTGAGTCACGATATCCGCTTTTATAGTCACCGATTTCTCAATAACGGAGCAGAGTAACTCGACATCGCGTTTTTCCGGATCAGCGAGTTTGGTTGCCTGCTCCAGCAGTTCAGGGTCACGGATATAGCCGTATTTGAGAACTTCGCTAATTCCACATAGCCACTCTCGTTGTGGCAGGGTTTCCAGGAAAGCAAGATCGAACAGTACTGCTTGCGGATGATAAAAAGCTCCGATGATGTTTTTGCCGAAGGAGTGGTTGATACCGGTTTTACCGCCGATGGAACTATCAACCATGGCCAAAAGTGTTGTTGGTACATGGTAGAGCGGAAGGCCTCTCATCAGTGATGCAGCAGCAAAACCGGACAAATCTCCTGTCACACCACCGCCGATAGCAATGAGCGGAGTATTTCTGCGAATGGGAGTGGTACCCGACAGGGCAAAATCGATGACCGTATTCCAGGAATGGATACTTTTGGATGATTCTCCCGGAGGCAGCTCGTAATACCGGCAAAGGTGATCCGGAAAGGCTTTTTCGAGCAGGGCCCGGTGTGCTTTACGTACGTTTTGGTCTACTACAACCAGGATTTTTTCGGGTTCATCGGCTTCGGAAGCAGCATTTGCATGGGGCCATGCCATCACGTTTCGACGTAGCTCGGGCAGATCGTCGAAAAGATAAAAACGGCACTCGGAATGGTCAGTCGTTTTCAGGGAAGGCAGTTGGCGCATGGTGGTGTAGTGATCTTGCGATTTCGTTGGCTGTTTCATGTATCATCCAGTGGGGTTTGACACTCACGGTGATATCGGCTTTTTGGTAACAGGGTTCCCGCTTACGGATCAAAGAACGGATTTTATTCCGCAATCCGGTTTCATCGAGCAGGTGCCCTTGACTGTCGCGCAGCATAGGTCTTTTTTTATCTTTTTTAAGCCTGTTAAGGAGGGTTTCTTCAGGAACTTTCAGGTAGATCAAGATGGCGTGATGCTGGACCAGGTTCATAACCTCCTGTTGTTGCAAAGCACCGCCCCCAAGCGCAATGACACAAGAATCTGCAACAATTACTTTTTGCAGATATTCCAATTCCAGCTTTCTGAAGCAGGCCTCGCCATGCTCAGCGAAAATATTGGAAATAGACATTTTTTCGTGCTTCTCGATGAGATGGTCCAGATCTATGAAAGAGCGACTCAGCCGATTGGCAAGAATTCTCCCCACTGCGCTTTTTCCGGAGCCCATAAAGCCGGTAAGTACAATACCTTCCTTCTGATTCATAACAGGTAATTTACGAAATTTTTACGAATCGGATAAGTCCGGTTTTCGGGGGGGCACCATCTCCACTTTTTCATGGGTTACGGTGACCTGTCCGGGTCCAGCGCCCTTGGGTTTTCGAACGTGTTTGCGTTTGGCCATCATAACCGGCACAAGAGAGGCCCCTGCTTGTTTCGAAAAAGCAGCTGCAAAAGAGGCGACTTTCATCAGCACGGTGTGGTCGGGCCATTCTATCTGCCCATTATTACGTAATATGACATGTGAGCCCGCTGATCCTCTCACGTGCATCCATATATCCTCTTTATGAGCATGTGCAAGTACCTCATCGTTGCTTTTAGCACTTTTACCAATCCAAATCGAATAGTTGTTGACCCCCATTTCCCTGAAAGGACGCGTCTGTTGTTTCTTGCCGGTAGGCGCCAAGCCTGCTTTTTGCAGGTCACCGGCATGTTTTTTGATCCATTGGTCGAGTTCCGGGGGATGTTCTATAGCGTTTACTTCTTCAAGTTTTTTCGCTATATCTGCTTGTTGAGAAGCCAACTGCTCCCTTTTTTGTCCGGATATAGCGATTTCGCGGCGAATACCCGCTGCCTTGTCGTAATAGCTTTTTGCTTTTTGCAGCAGGGATTCTCCCTGGTTTACTGGAATGCGGACCTCCTCCCCCTGTTGTGCCCAATCATTGATGATGACCTCGTTTCCTGTTACCGGAGAGTTTGGGTCAGGCTGACTCATCAACAAGTGGCCCAGATGTTCGTAATTGTCCGCTTTTTCCTGGCGTTCCTCGTTTTTGTCGATCTGTTTCAGCTGTTTATCCAGACTTCTGCCCTTTTTTTGAAGTTTTTTTACAAGTTCATTTTTTCTTGGAAGAAGTCGATACCGGCGATTTTCAGTGAGAAACAGTGTTCGAACGGCATCATTCACCGATTCGAATGATCGTTCCGGCGGATGAGACAGGTATTTTGCCGGAAGAAGGCTTACCTGCCCTTCGGCTGAGATATGAATGTTATCAGGATTGTTCAGGTATTGTTGAAGCTCACCGATGGTCAGCTTAAGCTCATCGTCGTTTTGCTCATCCAGTTGGCAGGTGTCATTGACATCCTTTATGAGTCCTCTGGGAAATTGCGGGTCAATTGTCAAAATACGCTTTTTTATAGAAGCGGAATTCCCGGATGGTGAATCTGCAGGGTGCTGTTTGGATGAAGGGGGCGGCTGAGGCACAGGAGCTTGTTTGCCCTTGTTTTCAGAGGGGTTTTTAAAAGCGGCTGTTATGATACCGTCGTTGACCAGAAACAGGTTTGGTCGGCTGCTAAAGGGTTTGAAGAGCAGTTTATAATCCGAACTCAGGAAGGTGATCTGGAAAAGCCGGTCATGTTCAGATAACATTTGCATATCGGCGATCTCCATGCCCTGAATCTCGTGAAAAAACGAGGCGGCATTACGGGAAGGAACTTCGCCACGCGGATCCCAAAACAGGGCTGTGCCCGGAGAAGCAGCAGAAAAAGTAAGTTTGCCCGTATTCTCCGGATATAGATACACGTCAATTTGATCTTTTCGATGTGACCAGACTTCTTTGATTTCCTTACCGGGAATTGTGTATCTTAGCAATTCAACAAGCGATTGTAACGTATAAAAATTATTCATTCTAAATTTAAAAGGTGAAAAGCGCTTCTAACACGAAACGTTATCTTCCCGGTATATCTTATGAATTATCCGATATTCAGTGCCATTGTCAATCAATTGGAGAACCGACTTTCTGAGAGAGGGATTGAAGTAGATCAATTCCGAAGCTGGAACGAAGAGAAAATCAATGCAACAGGACTCGAGATCGGTATAGATCTCACGAGCCGGTCGAACCATATCAACAGAGCAGCTATTAATATGGACTGGGACAAGTTTCGTGAGGCCGGTTTGGCGAGTCAACTACCGGGTATGAAGAAACATCCCCTGTTAAGCAGCGATGCGTTTTCCGGTAAACAACTCGAGCCATATATTGACGTTGAAACCATCTGGTACTTCAATGAGGAGGTCTTGTATCGAAAGCTTGATTCATCGGTAGGCAATCGCCGTATAGAGGCGGCCAGTCATTGGATGGAATCCATCAACCGCGAGCTTAAGCATGTCTTTACCGAGGATAACCTGATTACCAGATGGCATGTCGAGGTTGAAGGAGATATCAACGGCCGGTATGTCACCGGAATGAGCCTGATCTCTTACAGGCAATTCACACTGGACCAATTTTATGCTTTGGATGACATCCACCGTCATGTGGAGCATAATATCCAGAATATCTTGATTCGAACAGAAGACCTGTTGAAAATAGCTTCAAAAACCGTTGAAATAGCAGCCTGAAAAAGCACACCTCAGACGGAAGCGGTGTTCCGTCTGTAAGGTGCCAAATAATTTTATTGCAACTGAATTTCTGTCCGTCAGGCAACCGGAGCGCACATGCTATTTATTCTTGTGCCTGTTTTTACGCAGTCTTTTTTTACGCTTGTGTTTCGAAATTTTAGCTCTTTTTCGTTTTTTTCCGCTTGGCATACGATCGTGATTTAAAGTTCTTATTAATGTAAAAAACAGGTAAGTGGCGGTATTTACAAATCCACCACACGACGCGTGACCTGAAAAGGTCCGCATTTTCTATAATAATCATAAGATTGCAATATAAGGTGATTTGTTCTTTTCTGCACCACCTTCTCGAAAAGATTTATCGCGACCTCAATAATCCTTTGTTTATAAATAGCGCATGGTATTCTGCAAAAAAGATCCGGTATTCTACTGCGAGAACAACCGGATCTTTATGAATGTAATAGAAAAATATAATGGCCGGCGGGGAGCCATACCAAATTTATAAAACGAGGGGTTTATTCACTCCAATTTTCGTTCACTCCTTGCTTGAACTCTTTGGAGACTTTCAAGACAGGAACATGCTGTTCAGGCACGGTAACTTCCTGGTTGGTTTTCGGGTTTCTGGCTATACGCTGAGCGCGTTTAACCACTTTAAACGTGCCAAAACCCCGCAATTCGATTTTTTCGCCCTTTTTCAGGGATTCAATCACCGTATCCAGAAAACCGTTAACTACGGCTTCTGTTTCAATCTTCGTAATGCCGGTATTGGCGGAGATGATTTCTACGATATCTGCCTTGGTCATAGTAAAATCTCTTTATTTATGGTAAGTGTTTCCAACTTCCTAAAGTAGAAGTGTTTACGATTACTATTAACAATTTTCAGCCCACAGGGTTCCCGGAGAAGTCCAATAAATAAAGATCATTCCTTTTTGTCTCTTTTTATATGTGCCGAAAAAATACTATCATTTTGCGTTAATTGTTTTTGGCTGATCCCGGAAAGGTATAATTAGATGGGTAGCCATGTTGCCGGTCCTGTCAACATGATGTAATCTCACTTGTTAAATAACCATAAAACCACCTTATGGAGATATTTGAAAGGATTATTACCACTCTCGAAAAATGGGTATGGAACACTCCTGAAGAGTTGCCCCTGATGGTCATCGCTCTTCTGAGTTTTGGTTTGTTCATTACGCTCAGACTCGGATTCATTCAGCTCAGGAAATTCCGGCACGGTTTTCAGGTCATGATCGGAAAATACCATGATCCAAAAGATACCGGTGATGTAAACCATTTTCAGGCGCTAAGCACGGCCTTGTCGGCTACTGTGGGAATCGGGAATATTGCCGGTGTGGCTTTAGCCATTCATTTCGGCGGACCCGGAGCCCTGTTCTGGATGTGGCTCACGGCTATTTTCGGGATGGCCATCAAGTATTCGGAGTGTACCCTGGGTACGATCTATCGAAAGACCAATGCCGATGGATCGGTTTCAGGTGGTCCCATGTATTATATCGAAAGGGGACTTGGAAAGAAATGGAAGTGGCTGGCGGTCGCTTTTGCATCCTTTGCTGTGATATGCTCTTTTCTTACCGGAAATGGTGTCCAGGCCAACTCTGTAGCCGATACCATGCAGAGCGCCTTTGGAGTACCCAAAGTGTTGACAGGGTTGGTAACAGCTACTGCGGTCGGGTTGGTGATAATCGGAGGCATCAAGCGGATTGCAACGGTCACCGCTCGTCTTGTGCCGGTTATGGCCGCTCTTTATCTGATCGGGGCCATGTTAATTCTATTGATTAACCACACCGAAGTGATTCCTTCTTTGGTTCTGATATTCACTTCCGCTTTCTCGCCGGAAGCGGGAGCATTTGGAGTGGGATCCGGGGCTTTCATGGTTACCTTTGTCTGGGGGATTCGCCGTGGACTGTTTTCAAATGAAGCCGGACAGGGTTCCGCTCCCATCGCCCACTCTGCCTCCAAAACCAATGAGCCGGTGAGGGTCGGAGTGGTAGCACTCCTGGAGCCGTTTATTGATACGATTGTTATTTGCACCATGACCGGACTGGTTATCATCACCACAGGCGTCTGGGAAACGCATCAACCCGTAAATCTGAATCTGAACCACCAGGAGATAACTTACGTAGCGCAACCGGATGCCGATACAGGCGAAGATTCTGAAATCCGTATTGAAGATGGAATGCCGGTAAATGGCCGTATTCTTTACTACGAGTATCCGGTTGATACCCTTTTCTTCGATTCCGATCACAGACTACCCTTCTCAGGTAACCTGGTCATTGGAGATGACGGAACCATTGCTTTTGATGACCAGGATGAGCCCTACCACTATCTGAATACGGGGGTCATAGAAAACGGAGCTCCTTTGACGGCAGTGGCTTTTGAGCGTGGACTGGCTCCATTGTTTCCCGGAGGCCAATACCTGGTGACCATCTGCGTTCTTCTGTTTGCTGTCTCTACATCAATCAGCTGGAGTTACTATGGAGATCGATCCATTCAATATCTGTTCGGAGACCGGTCCATTTTTTATTATCGTGTGGTGTATATTATCATGCATTTTATGGGAGCTATCGTGACACTTGGATTGGTCTGGACTTTCGGTGATATCATGCTCGGATTGATGACCTTACCTAATCTTATCGCACTTTTTGCTCTTTCCGGCGTTGTATACAGAGCGACCCAAAAATATTTCCAGAACATGGATGTGTAACGTTTGTATTTTATGAAAACTTCCGACTCCGTAACCATCGTCGATCACCCGGTGATCGCCCGTGACCTTACGATCCTGCGTAACAAAGAAACCTCATCGCCTATATTCAGACTCGCATTGGGGAGAATAGCTATCATATTGGCATACCATTCCCTGAAAGGAATCCCCTTAAAAAGTGTTGAAGTAGAAACCCCTATTGAGAAAACAAGCGGATATGCTCTTGATACGGATATCGTAGTGGTTTCCATCCTGCGAGCGGGTCTTGGCCTGGTAGATGCGGTAACCCAGTTTGTGCCGGAAGCCAAAATCGGGCATTTGGGGATGTACAGGGATGAAATAACACATCAACCGATTGATTACTACTCCAAGCTTCCCAAAAATATTGAAAACAGCCATGTTCTTCTGGTCGACCCCATGCTGGCCACAGGTGGAAGTGCCACAGATTCTATCAGTTTTTTAAAACAACAGGGAGCGAAAAATATCCGTTTTATGTGTCTGATCTCAGCTCCCGAGGGAATTAAACGTCTGCAGCAGACACACCCTGATATCTCCATTATCACAGCTGCTGTAGATGACCGGCTCAATGAGGATGCGTTCATTGTACCCGGACTGGGTGATGCTGGTGATCGGATTTTTGGAACTGTTTAGATTTAAACATGCCACGTAACCTTCCATCGGGGATTTTATTGATTTGCATGAGCGTGATGCTGTGTGCCTGTACGGATCTGTCCGATTATGATCGGGAGATGGTTTCTGGTGCTTTATCAGATTCGCTGTTGTCGATTACCGAATCCCGGAATATCCGAATGGATCTGATCGACGAGGGAGTGCGCACGGTTCGGGTGACCGCTCCGTATGCTGCCACATTTTCAAGAGACGGCAGAACCGAAACCGAAATGGAGGACGGGGTCACGGTTACCGTTCGTGACACGGCCGGGGTTATAACCACTACCGTAAACAGCCAGGCAGCCCGTTACCTGGGAACACGATCAGAATTTCACTTTAAAGAGCAGGTTGTGGTGGAAACCGATGAAGACCGAACATTATACACGGATTATCTTGAGTGGGCTCAGCGTGATCACACCATTCATGCACCCGGTTTTGTGATTATTGTGACTCCGGCAGACAGTATTACCGGTTACGGCCTGGAGGGCACCGACGACCTGGTTAATTATATGTTGACGGAGGTGACCGGTGAGTTTGATCTTGAGCAAAGCGACCCCTGACCTGTTTAAAAATGTGGAAACTACTTTTTTTCTTGCTGCTTTTACTTTCCGTGACGGGACTGGAGAGAAAGGTTCAGGCTCAAGATCGTGTCCGCATTCTGCAATCCGACCTTCTTGAGGGAGAAGTCACCGATCAGGGACAGATTCGGAAGCTAATTGGCGATGTCCGTCTTGAGACGGATGATTTTATTATCCAATGCGACAGTGCCTTTCAGTACCTTGACCAGGATGAACTGATTGCCTATGGAAATGTCGAAATTGAAACTGAGAGAGACCGGATTTGGTCGGACACGGCAACATACGATTTGGACTCAGAGATTACACTTTTTGAGGGGCGGGTAATAATGCAATCTGAAAACGCCCAGCTGTTTAGTCAACAGGTTTATTACAGTTTTGCTACTGAGATCGCTCTTTTTCCGGAATATTTACGGCTTGAGGATGAACGCGGAGTGCTGGTTGCCGACTCCGGATATTACTACAACGCTCTGGACAGTGCCGCTTTCCGTGGGAATGTTCAGTTGGCGGACACTGTGCAGTACATGGAAGCCGACAGCCTTTTCACCAATCGCGCTGATGACTATAATGAGCTTCACGGTCGCGTTTTTCTGGATGATCAGGAAAACAAGACCCGCCTGACCGGCGATTTCGTGCTATCCGATTCCACCGGCTATCGTCGTGTGGAAGGAGGTAGCAGGATGCGGCGCATTAATGAAGCGGAAACGGATACAACCTTTCTGTGGAGCCAATGGCTTGAAGTTATGCAGAATGATACGATGAATACCTT
>CAYMBG010000071.1:0-14297 GCA_964388615.1 uncultured Chitinophagales bacterium
TTCCGTTTCTGAACGTTCTGTTCGTGGTTTCTCTGATTCCGTACTTTCCTCGCTTTCTCCTAACGGAGCCTCAGGCTTGGTCGCTGACTCGGAATTTTTTGTTTCCGAATCGCTCAGATTCCCATCCGATTGATCCCGGGATTCCGTTTCTGAACGTTCTGTTCGTGGTTTCTCTGATTCCGTACTTTCCTCGCTTCCTGCTAACGGAGCCTCAGGCTTGGTCGCTGACTCGGAATTTTTTGTTTCCGAATCGCCATCTGACTCCGGCTTCTTTGTTGCGAAACCACCATCTGAGTCCGAAACCCTTTCTGACTCAGAATCCCCCTCCGATTCGGAATCCCCCTCTGATTCGGAGTTCCTTGCACTCACATTGTCTTCTGGGCGAACCTTCCCGGCATCCGCTTCTTCATCCGATGATGGTGTTGCTGACTCCGAACTCTCCAAACCGGCGGCCGGGTCCTTGCCGCTCGTTGCAGCCTCGCCCTCCGAAAGATTGCCGGTCAGCTCCAGATCGTCACGAGTTACATTTTTCCCTATAAAAGAGACATCCTCCTGATCCTCTCCACTAACTTCTCCTTTGGTAAACCGTCCGTTACCATTAACGATCCAGCGAACGATGTCACTTTCTCCATTATCACCACCCGGATTATTATCCGCCTTCACTTCCTCCCCCGCGGATGAATGGTACTTTCCGGACAACAATCTGGCTATTATATCACTTTCTTCTTTCCCTGCATCCGGCTTCTGCTCTTCACCAATAAATAGAGTTTTCCCATTGGACGAACCCTCTCCGCTTGCCGGTGACGATGATTCTTTTTGGTCGGAATGCAATGATTGCAACAGCGAGGAAAACCACTGTTGATCTTTTCCTTTTTCTGACCCCCGGGAGGATCCCGATGCACCCACAAAGCCGGAATTGTCATTTCGACTGCCTGAGGAGGCTGCGGATGAAAGTTTCAGGCCAAGTAATGGCAGGTTGCTCATAACATTACCTCGCTCATTAAGTCAGCAGCACGCTGCGGGGAAAGGGAACGCAACAGTTTTTCACGTTGAATAGTACCTCCGGATTGATAGAGACGAACAATCTGACCATCATCCATTTCACTTACAATTGGCCGGAGCTCCTCCTCATCCAGATTGAGCAGACTTTTCACTCGCTCGCCAAACTCCTCGTCATCCATATAGAAGCTGCTGCCCTGTTGTACCGGCTCATCCGGAGAACCTGCCACAGGCATAAAATCTTCCATGTTTTCCCATTCATGAATCTCAAGCCCGAGGTCTTCATTAAGCTGCTCAAGAGAGTCCACACTTTCCTGTAACTCATTGTTTTCCAAGCGCAACTGTTGCAGCTCCTCCTGCAAATCATCATACTCCTCTTCTGACATCATTCCATCGGCCATCATAAAATCGCCGGCCGCATCATTCGATTGCATCAACTCTTCATAGTGCTCCTGATTGATATAGGGATACAAAAAGAACATCAGCGCGAACACACCGATAAAAGAACCAATGATTATACCGATGATTTTAAGAACTTTCATTTCCGTTTACCTGCCGAAGTATTGAGCTGCTATTTCGTCCATATGTTTGCGCTCCATACGGTCAGCACTCTCCTTGTACTCACTGTGCTCCCGATCTTTTACCTTTTCAAGGATATGTGTCTCGCGGTGCGCCTTCACCAGTTTGTCCCGCTCACGATTCACATCTTCATCAGCCTTATCCATGTCATTCTCAATTTTTTCCATCACCTTATGAGACTGTTCCATGTGCGCGTAAGCATTTCGGAGCTTTCTGATATCGTAAACAGAGGCTTTCTCCTTTTCGCCCAGAAACTGTTCCAGTTCCTGAACAACTTCTGACTTCTTCTCGGCCAGGATCTGTTTGATCCGTTGTTTTTCAGCAAGCTTCTGCTGTTGAATCTTTTCTTTATGTTCCCTTACCCTTAATACCGGTTCGAGCGAGAATCTGAATTTCATTTTTTTTAACCTGGTTTTTTTCCTGCTTTATTCCTGGTTTCGCGAATTTCCTTTGTCTTTTAATTGAGGAACTTTCAGCCTTTTCCTTCTACAATCTTTTTCAGCGTGTTCCACAAATTCTGATCGAAATCCGTTTCTTCCATACCCTGCTTCAAAAATGATTCCAAACCCGGATTTTTTTTGATAGCATCGTCAATTTTTGGATTGGAGCCTTTTACATAGGCCCCGATATTGATCAAATCCTCCGCCTCGCGGAAGGTTGCAAGGATCTCGCGAGCTTTCATGGCCACGTTGCGTTCATCCGGACTGATAATATTTGGCATCACCCTGGAAACACTTTCCAGTACATCAATGGCGGGATAGTGATTTTTGTGGGCCAAACGACGTGAAAGCACCAAATGGCCATCCAGAATAGAGCGTACAGCATCGGCGATCGGCTCATTCATATCATCATTATCCACCAGTACAGTGTACAAGCCCGTGATGCTTCCCGTCTTGGTTTTACCTGCTCTTTCCAACAATTTCGGAAGCATGGTGAATACACTGGGGGTATAACCTTTGGTGGTTGGCGGTTCACCGGATGCCAGTCCGATTTCCCGCTGGGCCATCGCAACACGCGTGACCGAGTCCATCATCAGAAGGACATTTTTTCCTTTATCGCGGAAATATTCTGCTATGGCCGTTGCTGTGGAGGCCCCTTTTATCCGACTCATAGCGGCATTGTCGGAGGTCACCGCCACCACAACAGAACGTTTCAATCCCTCTTCGCCTAATGAATCGGAGATAAATTCACTCACCTCTCGTCCACGCTCACCTATCAGGGCGATTACGTTGACATCCGCCGATGAATTTCGGGCTATCATCCCCATCAATACACTCTTGCCCACCCCCGAACCAGCGAATATCCCCATACGCTGACCTTCTCCAAGCGTGTTGATCGCATCAATGGCCCGTACACCGGTGAACATCGGGCTGTCAATACGGCCTCGCATAAGCGGACCCGGCGGCTCGTTGTAAACGGGTTGATGCTCACCATTCATAATCGGGCCTTTCTCGTCGATAGGCATTCCATCGGCATCTACCACTCTGCCAAGCATGTCGTTGCCAATGGCCAGCGTAAGCGGCCTGCTGCTCAGCTCTACCAGGCACCCCGACTTTAAACCTTCAATACGGTCATAAGGCATTAACAAAGTCTCTTTATCCCGAATACCGACAACCTCGGACTGAATCACTTTTCCGGTCTGCGTGTGGATACTGTATATCTCCCCTACACAAGCTTGTAACCCTGTACACTCGACAATAGTACCAATCACGGTGGACACTTTCCCGTAACGTTTCGGTTCTACGGTCAACGCATGCGCTCTTTGCCTGATCTTGTCAATATGCCCGGCTAATGATTGCTGTGTTATCGTGCTCATTTTGGAAGAATCAGTGAATCTTTAAAATCTTTCAGCATCTGTTGGAAGTCACGAACCACTTTTTCCCGATTGGTTTCAAGCTGGAACTCACCCGGGTTACAATGGTTGCTTACGCGAATCACAATTCCGGTCGTATCGGCATACTCTTTTTGCAGGGACTCAACCAGATCATAATCTTCCTGTGAGACCCACAGTACCGGCCGGGTCGCTCTGTCCATCTCCTGCAAAAGAGCGCGCAGCTCCTCTTCGAGCTGATTGCGCATCGTGCCATTGGTTACCGGCACACCCAGTATTTTCTCAGAAAGATCAAAAACCAGGTTTAGCAGATCCGGTTTCAGCAGCTCCTGATACTGCTTCCAGGCCAGATGAGCATCCTTCAATTCCTTTTTCAATGGCTGGATCCTGGAGTCCAACTCAGCGGCCGCCGAATCATACCCCTCCTTGCGACCCTGTTGGAGACCTTTCTCGAACGACTCCTTGCGTATCTTTTCCCGTTCGACGCGCCATTTCTCATACTGCTCGTTCAATACCTTGTCGATATCCGGAGCTTTTTCCGCATCCCCGGCTGATATATCATCAAAAACCATCTGATAATTGAGCCTGAAACGGTCTTCCTCCTGCCAGGAAAATCTATTTTTGTTGATAATTTTACGGGACATATAACAGATTACTCCACGAGCTCATTATCATCCATCTTTCGGGTGGATATCTGACCTTCTTCTTCGAGTTTTTTGATCTTCTTGATAATTCGCTGCTGGGCTTCCTCCACGTCTTTGACATGAACCGGACCCAGTGCTTCCATATCCTCTTTCAGCATATCCACAGCTCGTGTAGACATATTTTTGAGGAATTTATTGGTCAGTTCCTCACTAACACCCTTGAGACCCAATGTGAGATCAGCTTTGTCCATCTCATTAATGATAAGCTGTACCGTACGGTCATCGAATTGAGCGATATCCTCAAACAGGAACATCTGCTTCTTGATCTCTTCGGCAAGCTGCGGATCGCGTTCCTCGATTTCTTTTATCACATTGCGTTCAACCGACATATTCGCTTCATTAAGGATGCTCGCCACCATCGAGGCACCGCCTTTCACACGATCACCGACCGAATCGGCACCGCCCATCTGCTCCTTGATCACCTCTTCAACTTCATCAATCACTTCAGAAGAGATTTTGTCAAGTGACGCCAAACGGTAGGAGATCTCACCCTGAAGTTCATCACTGAGATGAGAAAGAATTTCCGCCGATCGTTCCTGGCGGATCTGAGACAGAATCAATGCCGCCACCTGAGGATGTTCGTTTTGAATAAACTGGGCAATTTGTGTAATCTCATTGGACTGAAATACGCCAAAGGCGCTTGTTCCGGTCTCGGCTTCAAGTTTGCGAAACATTTCATTGGCATCATTCGAACCCCTTGCCTGGGCCAAAATCCCCTTGGCATAATCTATACCTCCTTCCATGATGTAGCGCTTGGCCGACATCAGGTCATAAAATTCACGCATTACCTCATCAACCACATCCGGACTCACATTCTCCATCCTGGCAATTTCCAGAGAAATAGCTTCGACTTCATCATTTCTGAGTCCTTTGAGTACATTGGATGCCGCATCCACACCCAGAGAAATCAGCATTATCGCAGATTTCTGGGTGCCTGAGAGTTTCGAGGCATCATCAACCATTTTTTTCTTTTGTGAAACGGCCATATCAATCAGCTCCCTTGTTTACTGTCTGCCATCATCGCGCGTACCACGCTTGCGGCATCATCAGGCTGCATCTCTGCAAAATCCCGGATCTCTTCCATTAAAAATGATTTATCTTCAATTTTATTTCTGGCAGCAGCGCTTAGTTTACGGTTATAAAAATCCTCCTCCTCTTCCGCCATTTGTTGCCCGCTTTCTTCGTCCATATCATCACCTGTTACATGTAAATCTCCATCATCACCACCATGTCCCTGGAACAGTACCATCTTTTGTTCTTCGCGGAACCGGTTTGACATACCATAGATCAAAAATGCAAAGGCCAGCAACGCTCCGAGAATCAGTACCCAACGGATCACTTGATTCCAGGGAACAGTCTGGTCACCGAGCGGATACATCTGATCCCCCATCGGATCGAAAAATTGTATTTGTGTAATGGTTAGCTCATCACCCCGATCCATTTGGATCCCAAGCGCGGTTCGCATCACTTCCCTCAACTCCTCCAGTTCCTCCTGGGTGTATGGTTCATTAACCACAACCATTTCGCCTTCTTCATTCTCCTGCATCGACTCTTTTTCGTTCAACAACAATGAAGCGCTGATACGGCTGATTTCACCCTCCGGCTTCTCGAATAGTTCGCGAATCTTGTTTACCTCGTAATTACGGGTTTGGACAACATTCTCATTGGCATTATTAGACATCAACACCGTTTCACCACGTTGATTAACCGGTGTAAACTCATCGATGGGCACCTGTTGAAACTCCTCATTATTTTGATTTTCCGTACGCCGTTCTTCCGATATAATCGTACGGCTGTCCGGATCAATTATATCGGATTCCCTTGTAAGCCGGTCAAAATCATGTTCAGCGGCCACTCTCAAGATGCTGTTACCCGGACCGAGAACGCGGTCGAGCATCGTCTGTCCCCTTTCGGTTAAATACGCTTCGGTTTTTTGGCGCAAATCCATTTGATTGGAACCGGAGGCAAAACCGCCGGAACCGTGGACATCATCCGTAAGCCGATTACCGTTTTGATCCAGCACGGTGATTTCCTCGGGAATCAACCCCTCGACACTACCTGCAACCAGGGATGTCATGCCGGAAATCTGCTCACTGGATAGCGTTTGGCCTGTCTGGAGTGTCAAAATAATGGATGCCGATGCTTCAACGGAGGTGCGTTGAAAAGGAGTTCGCTCGGGCAAAACCAAATGAACCCTGCCACGCTCCACTTGCTCGAGACTGGCTACAGAGCGAGAAAGTTCCCCTTCCAACGCCCGTTTTTTATTCACTTGCTGCATGAAATCAGTCATTCCAAGTGCATTGTCATCGAACAGTTCATACCCCTGCACATCCGACTGGGCCAAACCGATAGAAGCCATCTCCATCCGAAGCTCATGAACCTCATCACTCCTTACATATATGGTACTTCCACTGTTTTCCACCCGGTAATCAACACCACGTTCCTCAAGTTCGGAAACCACCTCGCGAGCAGCATCATTGCTCATGGAACCAAAAAGGATCATGTAGTCCGGTTTTAGTGTCCAATAAAACACACCGCCCAAGAAAAGAACCATTACCAGGACCAGCAATCCGAAAATAGTCCGTTGTGCCGTGGTCAGGGGTTCAAAAAATGCTTGTATACTATCGGTAATCTTTCCCATCTTCTCTCATCCTAAATTTGCATGCGGCTAATTTCCTGATAGGTCTCGATAGCCTTGTTACGCATCTCCACCATCATCTGAAAACTAAGCTGTGACCGTTGCATGTTGATCATTACCTCATGAACATTTTCGGTCTTACCGGCGGCAAAATCCTGCATGCTTTGTTCGGATGTTTTCATGGTCTGATCAACAGATCCTACTGCATCGGATAACATATCGGCAAATGAACCCCGTGTTTCGGGAGTACGCAGTTCCTGCCGCTGGGGGCCTAACTGAACCTCCCCTTGTTGCTGCAGATTTCGTAATTCTATTGGGCTAATCATCTATCGTTCCTCCTTCTTATACTTGCTTTATCCTGCAAATAACTCAAATTTTTGTGTCCAGATACATACCACGGCCGGAAACCGCCTGTTCCTGTTTCTCCCCGTTACCCTTGTAGAAGGTCACCGGTTTGGAACCGGAAAATTCACGGCGTATCATGCGGCTCTCATCATCCGTCAGGGATGGGGGCTGATTTGTGCCCGCCGCTTTTCTGAGGCCGTTACCCTGAGTAACTTCCTGGGACTGTACCGCATTGAGAGATCCAATATTCATAGCGTTACTTATATTTCAAGTGAGCGTTTAATAATTTGTTTTTCTGCTTCTACAGCACTCAAATTGGCCTCGTATAACCTGTTTGCACTTACCATCCGGGTCATTTCCTGAATCAGGTCAACATCCGGATAGCGTACCATCCCGTTTTCATCGGCATCCGGATGATTGGGATCATACTCATGACGAAATGACTCGGCCTCCACAATCTCCGCCTGAGGGCCAAAATTTTGGGAACCGGTTGGCATGGAGGCTGTCCCCATACCCGAGGTGCCGATATGACGCGCTTCGGTCTGCCGCAGGGAAGAAACATTATCCAGAAGCATACGCTGAAAATCCTGCCGGTCTCCTATGCTGGTCTGAACCGATTGCGGCTTGTACACATTCTGAGATCCGGCCGGCGCAGATGTTCCCGCATTGGCAATATTTCGTGTTGCAGCGGAAATTTTTTCACGCTGAACATTCATACCCTGAGAAGCAGTCTGAAAAGATGAAAAAAGTCTGTCAGGCAACATAGCCGTTAAAATCCTCTAAATTTAGCGATTAATTCCCGTAATACCGGTTTTGAGCATGTCAAAATGGTGCCGAAGGGAGCGGGTCATCACATTTACGCGAATCTGTGTGTCCGCCATCTCCAGCATTTCATTCTCAAGCACAGGGGCTTCATCAGTCTCTACAATCGTGGGATTAACCTCTTTCATGCCACGTACCCCTTGATTTTCCTGAACCTGCCGAAGTTCGTTTTCAAATCGG
Source organism: uncultured Chitinophagales bacterium (assembly GCA_964388615.1). Classification (GTDB taxonomy): domain Bacteria; phylum Bacteroidota; class Rhodothermia; order Balneolales; family Natronogracilivirgulaceae; genus SLLW01. The sequence goes on from CAYMBG010000071.1 coordinate 8,099, forward strand.
ACATCCAGCTTCTTATACCCCGGCGTATCCATATTCGCGATGTTGGCAGAAGTAATCTTCTGTCGCAACGTCAACGCGTCCATTGTCTTACCAAGTAACTGCGAGTGGTTGTCATCGATAAGTTTCATCCGATTCCACAATTTGATATTAAGCCGTTAACGGCGGTTTCATTTCTTTCCCTGTTTTGTAGCAACACTCATGCCATTCGAGCACTAAAATTTTTTCTATTACGACTTCGAACCAGCAGACCCGGCAAAACAGGGACTTGTGCCTCTTAAGTCCTCGGCAAATATTTCCAGTTTGCTTAACAACCCTTAAGGTTTCTTAATAAATGCTGATAACCTTGTTACAAGTTTCACAGAAAACAGGTGTATCCGTGATACCATTAGCAAAAAACGAGTTTGATTTTCCTGTTATGAACAGAGATGCTTATATGCTAAACCCTTATGTGCAGGTAGATTATGAAAACGGGTCACCTGCCGTTACAGAACCAGTAGAAACTTCTACCGATTCTGAACTGCAACTCTTCATCTCCCATTATGCTTATCCGGTATTTATCACCGATAAAAGCAATACCATTCTTGCCGCAAACCACATGGCGACAAAAGTATATGGAGGAAGAGAGCTTGCAGGAAGATCCCTTAGCCATGTATTATGGGCACGTGAAAAAAACCATCATACCATGGAGATGGCATACTTTGGCCGCACATGGATGATCATGACCGAAGAACAGATGGCCTGGAGGGGAAATGACTGCAAAAAAATATTCCTGCAGGAACATCCGGATCTGCCTGATATTGAATTAATTGAATCTACCCGTGACATGATTGCGGTCATGTTACACCGTTTTCGCTCTCCAATGACCGGGATGCAGGGGTATCTGGATCTGTTGATGGGTGAAACCGAGACCGAGCGTGATAAAAAACGGATTGAAACATTAAGCAACGGAATGCAACAGCTGAATGACATGCTTGATGAACTTGAAAACCTGTATTACTCCCAAACGGAATCATCAACCGAGTCCCTTTACCTGCAAGCGGTTATCAAGGAAGTCGTGGAGGAGCTCACACCAGAGGGAAGCAAGCGTGTCTTTATCAGTGACAATGATAAGCTAAAGCCCATCCCTTTGAGCCGGAATAAATTAAAAAAGATATTGTGTATTCTTCTGAATAATGCCACAGAACATACATCCGGCAACCAGCAAGGGATCCATATCGAGTTGAAATCCGACAGGAAAATAATGGTGACCAATTACGGGGATCCTATTCCGGATTTTGTCAGACAGCGGATGTTTTTACCGTTCATGACCAACAAAGCACAAAATATGGGTATTGGATTGACTCAGGCGCATCTGCTTGCCAGGCACCTTGGGGCTACGATTATTCCGGCAAATAATTGCAAAGAGAAAGGAATTTCTTTCCTCATTCTGCTGCCACCGAACCTATGATTACTGATTTTGATTACTGATCCGATCTCAGTTATTCAGGCTACCGGTCAGATTGTCAATTTCTTCACCCAGCTCTTCCGGCGTAAACGGTTTGTGTACGAATGAGGCACCATATTCGTAAAACAGGGATATTCTTTGCTCATTGCTCTCGGTAGATATAACCATTACCGGTACATCACGGGTATCGGTCCGCTCGCGCAGTTTCTCCAACATCTCCATTCCATCCATTACCGGCATATTGATATCCACCAAAATCAGGTCCATCTTCTCCTGGTCCAGTACCTGCAATCCCTCCAACCCGTTTGCCGCCTGAAATATCCGGCCGATATCCACTCCACTGAGTTTCAGGGTCTTAATAATCATGCTCCGCATGACACTACTGTCGTCTACTACAAGTATATGCAATCCCATTATATAGTTCTCCCTTTTACTCCGTTAATGGTTGTTTCTGTTTCTCGGATTCCCGCTGTCTTGAAATCACATTTACCAATTCCTCCGGGAACCGTTGAAGTGGTAATACCTGATGGGCAGCTCCCAATCTTATGGCTTCTTTGGGCATTCCAAAAACAACCGAAGTTTTTTCATCCTGAGCCATGGTATGAGCACCCGCCTGTTTCATAGCCAGAAGTCCTTTCGCTCCATCGGCGCCCATGCCTGTAAGCAAAGCGCCTGCCGCATTGACCCCCGCTGACTTGGCCACTGAATTAAAGAGAACATCCACACTTGGCCTTTGATGGTGCACAGGGGGCCCTGATTTTACTTTTACATAGTACCGGGCGCCGCTCTTCTCCACCAACATATGGTAGTTTCCCGGGGCAAGCAGTGCTACACCCGGCTCCAGTGCATCTCCGTTTTTGGCTTCCCTAACCTCCATTTTACATATACGGTTTAACCGCTCGGCGAATCCGGTCGTAAATACCGGTGGCATGTGCTGAACCATGGCAATACCGGGCATATCACCAGGCAGTCGGGTTAAAATAGCCTCAATGGCCCTTGTACCACCGGTCGAAGCCCCAATAGCGATAATCTTACTCGTCGTTTTAATCAGGTGGACATTACCGGATACCGTTTCACGCTTTTTGGATGGCGGGGTAAAACCCCTGTTAAATTTTGCCACTGATGCAGCGCGTATCGCTTTGGCCAGTTGTGTGGAAATATCCTGGGTGGAATAAGCCGAACCAGGTTTAGATATCACCTCAACGGCACCAAGCTCCAGAGCCATCAGGGCATTCTCACTGTTTTTCGGAGTCAGAGAACTAACCACAATCACCGGAAGTGGAAAATGTTTCATCAACTTCGAGAGAAAGGAAAGTCCATCCATCCGGGGCATCTCCAGATCCAGTGTAATGACATCCGGTTTGAGCTCAAAAATCTTTTCACGTGCTACATACGGATCCATGGCTGTACCAACAACCTCAATATCCTTATGCTGATTCAGCTCCTCGGTCAGTATTTTCCGAACCAGTGCCGAGTCATCTACGACCAGTACCTTTATCACTATCTTCCTCCATTAAGAGTAATAAACTGTAATTACAGCGCTTCCTTCATCCAGGTGAAGTGGCACTGTTTCAGATTTCATCTCCGGAAACAATTCTTCCGCTTTTTCACCCGGACCGGTAATCCGTGGCGGCCGGATATAACATATCTCATTATCTTTGCTGAAAAACGGCGCCACATTTCCACAAACAATATTTACCATCTCACACAAGGCCCCCTCCTTTTGCTCCCGTGTGGCATCCTCGGTACCAAGCATATTCTCGGCAAGAGCATCCAGCAGGTTCGGCGTAGCACAAATAGCAATACCCCCTTTGGCTGCTCCCTCAAAGTGCGCGACAGAGGTTGTACATTGCTCCGGTTTCACCTGCTTATCAGGCACTTCCGACTCATCCAGCGGAAACATGTAGCACATAAGCTCAAAGGTTTCAACCGCGATGTCGTAAATATCTGCTGTGTAATTATGTGTTGTCATCATATATCTCCAGTAAGGTCTTTCTTTAGCTGTCTCAAAAAACAGCTTGAAATAGCAGCTTTTATCGAAATACCGCTGTTTTCCTTTTCTTCTCCTTTTCCATGGGTTGTTTGTTGATGGTCACCAGTCCATCCGACAACCTCAAAAGCATGGTTCTTGATTTATCACCACCCACATCCTGCGCGTGAATCATGAACCCGTTTTTCCAAAGCATTTTCCGGAATACCGTGAAATTTCTCTTGCCGATTTTGAAGTAGTCGTTTCCATTGCTCTGTTTCATACTGGCACCACCGGCAACATATATTTTTAAATTTTTCTTCGTGGCACCCAGGTCATAACATTGCTGCAACAAGGAGAACACACCGGTATCTACATACATCGCCGGATTCTTTTTCGCTTTTTCCGCATCGACCGAAGAAAGCGGCATCATGACATGTAATAACCCGCCAACCATCGCAACAGGATCATAAATTGCCACACCCAGACAGCTGCCCAGGGCATAGGTAATCAACTCCTCATAAGGATTACTTGAAACCTTAATATCGCTGACATTTACAATGATTCTCATTCCACCCCGCTATTTTTTCCTGTAAACTGCCGGACGAACATTTTCTAGTCCGCGATGATTTCCGGATATGGTTTCCGAATGTCCCAAAAACAGAAAGCCATCCGTTTCCAGCATGTCATAAAACCGGTCAACCAACCGCCTCTGGGTTTCCCTGTCAAAGTAGATCATAACATTACGGCACATGATGATATGAAACGGGCCTTTCATGGGCCACTGCTCTTTCAGGTTCAGGCGTCCATAACGAATCATGGATCGTATCTCATTGGATACCCGATAACCATCCGGATTCGCTGAATCTCTTTCAAAATATCTTTTCCGGATATACTCGGGAATCCCTTTTACAAGCTCCCTCGGATACACCCCTTGCTTGGCCTTTTGGAGAACCTGGCTTGAGATATCCGTGCCCAGTATTCGAGCTGACCCCCGGCATCCCGCTTTTTTTTCCTCTAAATAGGTGATCGCCCATGATATCGGCTCCTCGCCACTTGAACACCCCGCCGACCACCAGGTAACATTACGATCCGTGATCCCTGGAATCACTTCCGTACGAATAAAATCGAAGTGCGCACTCTCCCGGAAAAAGCTGGTCTTGTTAGTTGTGAGCACATCCACCAACGATAAAAATTCGGCTCCCGCCTCATCACTTTCGATATAATCAAAATATTCTTGAAAACTCTGCATCCTCAGTTTGCGGATCCGCTTCAGTAACCGGGCTTTGACCAAAGCTTGCTTACCCTCATGCATATCGATCCCGCAGTAATCGTACAGCAAGGTCTGAATTTTCTTGAACTCAGAGCTTTTCAGCTCGAGCTTGGTCAAATCTTCGGTAAACGGAGTTGGTATTTTCATTGCAGTTTACTTCTACCCTGATAATAGGGTCTTAAATGCGTATGCCATACTTTTCCCATGGATCAGTACGGCATACCACCCTTTCATATACTGTGCTTTTACAGCTATTGAAAAAAGCGTTTTTTTGATACAGTCCTATTCTACCTGATGTTCGCTTTTTTCATCAAGTACTTCTTTAAAGTCAAAAAGCACCCTTGAGACATCAAGAAGCAGTTTAACAGACTCATTGATCTTGCCGATCCCGGCCAGATAGTCATCGGATACCTGTGCTCCGAATGAAGGAACTTCCTCAATCTGTGAGTCTTCGATATCCGCAACCTCCGATACCTTGTCAACTACCACGCCCATTCGGAAATTCGATTCCTGAACGACGATGATACAGGTCTCTTCGGTATCTTCAACCGACTCGAAGCCGAAGCGGGATCTCAGATCCATCACCGGAATAATTTTACCGCGCAAGTTCAATACACCGCGAATATAGTGCGGCATACTGGGTACCGGGGTAATAGCCATTAACCCTATGATCTCCATAACTTTGAGTATCTCGATAGCATACTCTTCCTTACCCAGGAAAAAAGTCAGGTATTTACCGCCTTCCAATTTGGACCCGTTTTCTTTGGTTGTTGTGCTGATTGCCGTTTCACTCATCATTGTCACCTTTTGTTTTCACCTTATGCATTACACTTAATTAAGCAGCGAGACCGTGTCCAGGATCAATCCCACCTGGCCATCTCCCAGTATCGCACCGCCGGATATACTTTTCAGTTTCACCGGCATGTTAATAGACTTGCCGACCAACTGCTGCTGACCAATTACCTCATCAACCAGCAAAGCATATTTCTTCTTGTTGTTGTTGATTACCAACATCGTGCCCTCGAGGATGTTTTCAACCGCACCGTCGACCCCGAATAATTTGTGCAACCGTATGATGGGGATTGACTCCCCGCGAAACATCACATGCTCTCCTTTATCCAATATGGTAAACAGTTGCTGCTCTTCTGCCCGGAATGTCATGTCAATACTAATGGTCGGGACAATAAAGCGTTGCCCACCAATTCGAATCAGCATACCGTCGGTAATCGCCAATGTAAAGGGCAACTCAATAGAGATAAGCGTGCCTTTACCTTGACTCGAACTCACTTCCACCTTGCCCTGAAGCTTCTCAATGGATCTTCTGACCACATCCATACCAACACCACGTCCCGACAAATCGGTAACCTCATCCGCCGTGGAAAAGCCCGGCAAAAAGATCAATTTATAGACTTCACTGTCGGTTAGTGATTTATTCGGCTCAATCAAACCCTTGGATACCGCTTTCTTGAGAATTTTTTCGCGATTCATGCCACGGCCGTCATCTTCAATCTCT
>CAYMBG010000072.1:0-14275 GCA_964388615.1 uncultured Chitinophagales bacterium
GAAGGCGGACGAACCGTAGGCGCCGGCGTCGTAAGTAAAATTCTGGACTAAAAACCAATACATAAGTGGCTACCCAACAAAAAATTCGAATCAAGCTGAAATCGTATGATCATAATCTGATCGATAAATCAGCTGAAAAAATCATAAAAACTGTAAAGTCTACTGGTGCTGTTGTTTCTGGACCTATACCACTACCGACAGCAAAGAGTATTTTTACAGTGAATCGTTCACCACACGTTAATAAAAAATCACGCGAACAATTTGAATCGCGATCACACAAGCGTTTGGTCGATATTCTTTCTACCGGTTCTCAAACGGTAGATGCGTTGATGAAGCTGGAATTACCTTCCGGCGTTGATGTGGAAATAAAAGTTTAAACAGGAAATCAGTTCCTATTTACGATGACTGGACTAATTGGAAAAAAAATCGGAATGACCAGTGTGTTTGATGAAGCTGGTAAAAGCATTCCTGTCACGGTTATTGAAATCGAACCGTGCGTGATCACCCAAATTAAGTCAATGGAAGTTGACGGATACGATGCAACTCAGGTTGCCACTGGGGAAAAACGAGAAAAGTTGGTTAGCAAAGCTTTGAAAGGACACTTTGCAAAGGCCAATACCTCACCGAAGCGATATGTTCGTGAAATGCGTGATTTTGTTCCGGAGGGTGCTAAAATTGGTGACCTGTTGAATATTGAAGATGTCTTTCGGGAACAAACCTATGTTGATGTAACAGGTGTTTCTAAAGGAAAAGGTTTTCAGGGGGTCGTAAAAAGGCATGGTTTTTCGGGTGTCGGTGGTCAAACTCATGGACAAAAAGACCGGGAACGTGCACCGGGTTCAATTGGACAAGCCTCTGATCCCTCTAAAGTTTTCAAAGGAATTAAAATGGGCGGACGAACAGGGAATGACCGGGTAAAAGTCAAAAGACTTGAATTGGTTAAAATTCTCTCAGACTCTAATCTGATCCTTGTCAAAGGAGCTATTCCCGGTCCTAAGAACAAGTTGGTCGAAGTTTATAATCACCGATAATTTGAACGGCAATTCGCAATGAAAATCAAAGTATTAAAAATAGACGGATCTGATAGCGGTCGAGAAATTGAACTTGATGATTCGATCTTTGCTGCTGAGCCGAACAACTTTGTCATGTATGAAGATGTACGCTCCTATTTGGCAAATCAGCGAAAAGGGACGGCAAGCACAAAAGGCAGATCCCAGGTTCGAGGCGGCGGACGTAAGGCGTATCGTCAAAAAGGCACAGGAATGGCTCGCAGAGGGACCATTCGTTCTCCCTTGTTGAAAGGAGGGGGTACGGTATTTGGACCAAAACCGAGGGATTACAAAGTTGGACTAACCAAAAAAATGAAAAGTCTTGCCCGAAAATCTTCTTTAATATACAAGGCAAGAGAAAATGCAATCATAGTTGTAGAAGATTTTGACTTCGAGCAACCAAAGACAAAATCCATGGTCGAGGTTCTCAGGTCCGTTCAATGTGATGATAAAAAAGTCCTGCTTTTGACTCATGGCAAGAATGATTCCGTATACAAATCTGGTAAGAACATCCCCAGAATTGAGGTTCTTGAAGCAAATAAACCCGGGACATATCATATTCTGAATGCCGATGTTATTGTACTTCAGGAAAGTGCTGTAAAGCAACTGGAAGACAGTTTAAAAAGAAAGTCTGAGGAGGCAGAAGCATGAAAAGAGTTTTGATAAAACCATTGATTACTGAAAAACTAACAGGTATTCAGGAGAATCAAAATAAATATGCCTTCGAAGTTGTTCGAAGTGCCGGAAAAGAAGAAATAAAGAAAGAAATAGAGTCAATATATCCTGATGTTACTGTAACAAAGGTGAATACCATGACCAATCCTGGAAAACCCAAGGGTAGACACACAAAGCGTGGTTTCATATCAGGTAAAACAACTGCTACCAAGAAAGCAATTATCTCTGTTAAAGAAGGACAAGAGATAGATTTCTTTACTGAAATTTAAGGTATAAGAGGATGGCAACACGTAAAGTTAAACCAATGACGCCCGGTACGAGGCATCGGATTGCCCCTGACTACTCGGATATCACTACAAGTCAGCCCGAAAAATCACTGATAGTAAAGTTGCATCGAACCGGAGGGCGGAATAATCGTGGAGTAATTACTACAAGGCATATCGGAGGCGGGCATAAAAAACGCTATCGTATTATTGATTTCAAGCGTGACAAATTTGACATTCCCGCTACAGTAAAAACGATTGAATACGATCCAAACAGGACTGCGCGAATTGCACTGATTGCATATGTTGATGGCGAAAAAAGATATATAGTCGCACCTGATAAATTAAAAGTCGGCGACAAGGTTTTAAGTGGTAGATCTGTGGCTCCTGATATTGGAAATTCTATGCCATTGAAAAACATACCCTTGGGAACTACAGTGCATAATGTGGAATACAGCCCGGGTAATGGTGGAAAACTCATCCGAAGTGCCGGGGCGAGTGCTCAGGTTATTGCGAAATCGGAAAAGTACGTAACGTTAAAAATGCCTTCGACTGAAATTCGAATGATAAACGGTGAATGTATGGCAACGATTGGCGTTGTCAGCAATCCTGATCATTTCAATGAGGTGATGGGTAAAGCGGGTAGAAATCGTTGGAAAGGAGTCAGACCGACGGTTCGTGGTACCGTGATGAACCCGGTAGATCACCCTATGGGAGGTGGTGAAGGTAAATCTTCGGGTGGACACCCCCGTTCTCCCTGGGGCCAAATTTCAAAGGGTTTCAAGACAAGGAAAAAAAAGAAACTCTCTTCCAAATTCATTGTACGCAGAAGAAAACAAAAAAAGTAAATCGGTATGCCAAGATCTCTTAAAAAGGGCCCATTCATACATTATAAACTGCAAAGAAAGGTTGATAAAGCCAACGATTCGGGCAGTAAAAAAGTAATTAAAACATGGTCTCGCAGTTCCATGATATCACCGGATTTTATCGGTTTGACATTTGCAGTTCACAATGGCAAACAGTTTATACCGGTGTATGTAACGGAGAATATGGTTGGACACAAACTCGGAGAGTTTGCTCCAACAAGAACATTCAAAGGACACCCGGTCAAAAAAGGTGAAAAAAAATAATAGATAATGGAAGCTACAGTCACATACGAAGCAAAGGCTGTTCAACGGTATATCCGTATTTCCCCGAGAAAGGTTCGACTGGTTGTCGATTTAGTCAGGGGCGAACAGGTTGATATTGCAATGACCAAGTTGAAATTTGTAAATAAGCGTGGAGCAGAGTTTGTTTCAAAAGTAATTGGTTCTGCTGCTGCTAATCTAAGAGACCGATTTGAGGATGAGCCTCTGGATAATGAAGAATTGGTTATCCGTGAGATATACGTAGATGAAGGACCAACACTAAAGCGAATTCAACCTGCACCAATGGGACGTGCTCATCCTATCCAGAAAAAAACCAGCCATATAACAGTGGTTGTTGGTAAGAAGGATGTGGAACTTGAAGATGAAAACCAAGCAAAAGAGGAATAATTTTGGGACAAAAAGTAAATCCAATAAGTCTTAGATTAGGCATCATTCGTGGCTGGGATTCCAACTGGTATTCCGAGGTACAGGTTCAGGAAAATCTCAAGGAGGATGAGCAACTTAGAAATTACCTCCATGCACGCCTGAGAAATGGTGGTCTGTCACGTGTTATTATTGAAAGAACTCCAAAAAGAGTATTACTTACATTGATGACCAGTCGTCCGGGAGTTATTATCGGAAAAGGAGGCGAACAGGTTGAACTTCTTCGTGAGGAGCTTCGGAAAGTCACTAACAAGGATGTTCAGATCAATATAAATGAGATTAAACGCCCTGAAACTGATGCCAATCTGGTAGCCCAAAACATTGCTCAACAGCTTGAATCCAGAATTTCATTTCGGCGGGCTATGAAAACATCACTGGCATCCGCAATGAGAATGGGGGCTAAGGGAATTAAGATAAAATGCGGTGGACGGCTTGGTGGAGCTGAAATGGCACGAGTCGAACAATATAAAGAAGGCAGAGTTCCTCTGCATACGTTCCGGGCCGATATTGACTATGCTACAGCCACGGCACAAACCATATATGGTAGCATTGGAGTGAAAGTCTGGATTTTCAAAGGTGAAATTATCGGTGATGTTGATTTGACTCCGACAGCCGCTGTAACTACACCGGAAGCAGAAGGACAGGAAGAGAAACGTCGTTCCAAAAGATCTCGTGGAGGTCAGCGACGCAGGAAAAAAGCCTGATTCAGAAACTACATAAATTAATTTAATCATGTTAGAGCCGAAAAGAGTTAAGCATAGAAAGGTTCAACGTGGACGGATGAGGAAAGTATCCGGCCGCGGCCATCAATTAGCATTTGGCGATTTTGGAATTAAAGCACTTGAGCCAAAGTTCATAACTTCCCGCCAGATTGAAGCATGTCGTGTTGCGATAGCGCGGAGACTGCAAAGAGACGGACAAACCTGGATACGTATCTTTCCTGACAAGCCCATTACCAAACAGGCTGCAGAAACAAGAATGGGAAAAGGAAAAGGAGCTCCAGATCATTTTGTGGCAGTGGTTGAACCCGGTCGTATTCTATTTGAAATAACCGGTGTTCCAAAAAAGTTAGCTCAGGAAGCCTTGCGTTTAGCTTCATTCAAACTTCCTATTAAAACCAAATTTGTAGTTCGTCGAAATTATGACGGGCAATAAGAACGAAACCTATGAAAGCACACGAACTCAGAGATTTATCAATTGCTGAGCTGGAAGCTCGAAAGAAAGACGAATTAGAGTCTCTTCAAAAACTCTATTTCAACAAAGCTGTTGCCGGACAGGTTGAAAGTCCTGCGAAGATCAAAAACCATCGCAAGGAACTGGCTCGATTACATACCATTATTGGTGAAAAACAAAGAGCTGAACAGGGCGAAGTCAAAGCATAGAGGATAATCAAAAAATGAGTACTGAAATTACTGCGCGAAATCAACGCAAACAACGCACCGGTCGAGTCGTAAGTGATAAGATGGATAAATCCATTACTGTTGCGGTAGAACGACAAATTAAACACTCGATTTACGGGAAGTTTATAACAAAAACCCGGAAGTATATGGCACATGACGAACAAAATGATGCCAAACCGGGTGACCTTGTGCGGATTATGGAAACACGCCCAATGTCCAAGCATAAGCGGTGGAGATTGGTTGAAATTCTAGAAAAAGCCAAGTAACTAAAATAGTCTTGCAAGCTAAGAAAGTAATTAATCATGATTCAGACACAATCCATATTAAACGTAGCCGATAACAGTGGCGCCAAAAAGGTGATGTGTATTAAGGTACTTGGTGATTCCAAGAGAAGATATGCTAGGGTAGGCGATTTGGTAATCTGTTCGGTTAAAGCGGCTATTCCAGGAGGAACGGTAAAGAAAGGAGAAGTTGTCCGCGCCGTACTTGTCAGAACAAAAAAGGAATACCGTAGAAAAGACGGAAGTTACATTCGGTTTGATGAGAATGCGGCCGTCGTTATTAACAATGACCAGGAACCCGTAGGAACAAGGATCTTTGGTCCCATAGCACGTGAATTGCGAGATAAAAATTTCATGAGAATTATCTCACTGGCACCTGAGGTACTATAAAGAGATTTGAATTATGACGCGTAGAAAAAAGAATACTCAGAAAAAATATCATATAAAAAGAGGCGATCAGGTTGAAGTGATTTCCGGCAACGACCGTGGTAAACGGGGTAAAGTACTGCGACTCTTTCCTGAAAATGAAAGAGTGCTGATCGAGGGTATTAATATGCGAACGAAGCATCAAAAGCCAACTCAGGAAAATCAACAAGGCGGAAGAATGAAACAGGAAATGCCGATTCACATATCAAATGTGCTTCCGGTTGATTCTGTTAGTGATGAGGCAACCAGAGTTGGCAGAACCCGGGTATCTGAAAGTGGAAAAGGTCGCTGGGCACGAGTAGCCAAAGTCAGCGGAGAAACGATCGACAAATAGATTAGAATATCACTACTATGGCAGAAGCAAGATTATATACAGAATTTAAGGACAGCATATCAGGCAAGCTGAAAGAAAGTTTTAAAATTAAAAACAGTCTTTCGGTTCCAAAACTTACCAAAATAGTTATAAATGTTGGAGTTGGGGAAGCTGTTGCTGACAAAAAAGTACTTGATGACACAGTCAAAAATATAGCTACTATTACTGGTCAGCAGCCTGTGGTAACCAAGTCACGAAAGTCTATCTCAAACTTCAAATTGAGAGAAGGAATGCCGATCGGGTGTAAGGTAAATTTGCGTGGAAAAATCATGTATGAATTTCTCGATAGATTAATTAATCTTGCATTGCCTCGAACTCGTGATTTTCAAGGTGTTTCAGATAAAGGTTTTGATGGACGAGGAAATTACACTATGGGAATTAGTGAACATACCATTTTCCCGGAAATCAACACTGACAATGTTGACCGTGTTCATGGCATGGACATTACCTTTGTCACAACTGCTGAAAACGATGAGCAGGCTTATCATCTCATCAAATTATTTGGAATGCCTTTTGTAAAACGTAATAACTGATTAGTAATATGGCCAAGAAATCCTGGATAGCAAGAAACGAAAAGCGCAAAAAAACAGCTCAAAAGTATGCTCAAAAAAGGAAAGAGCTGAAAAATGCCGGAGATTATGAAGCGCTTCAAAAACTACCGAGAGATGCCAGTCCCACGCGTGTACGACAACGCTGTTCTTTGACAGGAAGAAGTCGTGGATATGTCGGCAAGTTTGGTGTCTCACGAATTAAGTTCAGAGAACTTGCCTCAAACGGTAAAATACCTGGCGTTAAGAAGGCCAGTTGGTAAAATAAAAAAGTAAAACATCATGACTGATCCAATATCTGATTATTTGACAAGGATACGCAATGCGCAACAAGCTGGTCACCGGCGAGTTGACATACCTGCATCCAAGATCAAAAGGGCGATGACGCAAATTTTGATGGATAAAGGGTATATACAGCGATATCTGGATATCGATGATGATCTGCAGGGGCTAATTCGTATTTTTCTGAAATACGATCATTATGGTCTGCCGGTTATCAAAGATTTAAGCCGTATATCCAAACCCGGACTACGGAAATATTGTGCTGCCGATGAAATACCTCGTGTTCGAAATGGACTTGGTAATGCCATTCTCACAACATCCCGGGGTGTAATGACCGATAAAGAAGCCCGAAAACTTCGTGTTGGTGGCGAAATACTCTGTTACGTCTATTAAATAAATTGTAACTATGTCTCGAATAGGTTTAATGCCAGTACCTCTGGCTCAAGGAGTTGAATTCTCCATTGATCCAGACAATAATGTAACTGTTAAAGGCTCGAAAGGTGAGCTTTCGTTAAAGGTCGATCCCCGGCTAACCGTGGAAAAAAGCGATAATGAGATTGTATTAGCTCGTGATTCAGAGGAAAAAAGTACGAAATCTGTACATGGACTTTATCGTGTGCTTATCTCCAATCTTATCACCGGCGTTAGTGAAGGTTTTAAAAAAGAGCTGGAGGTAATAGGTGTAGGGTACCGGGCTCTGATCAATGGTGATGTTCTGGAACTTTCACTTGGATATTCTCATCCCTTCTTTTTTGTTCCCCCGGATGGTATTACCATTGAAGTTGACACCAAATCTTCTAAAAATTCAAGGATAATAATATCTGGAATTGATAAGGAATTAGTTGGCCAGGTAGCGGCTAAAATAAGATCATTACGACCGCCTGAACCTTACAAAGGTAAAGGTGTGCGCTATGTTGGTGAATATGTACGCAAAAAAGCAGGTAAATCTGCCGGTAAATAATTCAGGAGCTGAAAAATGAGTAATTTTTTAAAAACAGCACGAAGAGCTAAGATCCGAAGAAGAGTACGCTCCAAAATATCTGGAACTGCGGAGAAACCCCGTCTGGCAGTATTCAAGAGTTCTAAACATGTCTATGCTCAGCTAATTGATGATCAAAGCAGTAACACTCTTGCTGCCGCCTCCACATTGTCAAAGGAATTGAGAGATGATCTCAAAGAAAAACCCAAAATGGAAATGGCGGAATTGATTGGTGAACAAATCGGAAAGCTTGCCAGTGAAAAAGGAATAACCAAGGCGGTATTTGACCGTAGTGGGTTTAAATACCATGGAATAATAAGAAAGTTAGCTGAAGGTGCTCGTAAAGGAGGATTACAGTTTTAATCCAAAGTCAATATGCCAAAAATCAAAAGAAAACAGTATAACATTAAAGCCAGTGAGCTTAACCTTGAAGAAAGACTCGTTCACATTAATCGGGTTGCCAAGGTTGTAAAAGGTGGTCGTCGTTTCAGCTTCAACGCCATAGTGGTGGTTGGCAATAAAGAAGGTATCGTAGGTCATGGCCTGGGAAAAGCAAATGAAGTAGCAGATGCCATTCAGAAAGGTATTGATAATGCTAAAAAGAATCTGATTCGGGTACCTCTTACAAAAACCAACTCCATTCCTCACCCGATACTTGGTAAGTGTGGAGCCGGTAAAGCACTCTTGCGACCCGCCTCTGATGGAACCGGGGTTATTGCAGGACAGGCTATAAGGGCTGTCGTGGAAAGTGCAGGCATCCATAACATACTTTCGAAATCACTTGGCTCTGCGAACCCGCACAATGTTGTCAAAGCAACATTTGATGGATTGAAAAGACTCCAGGATCCGATGGAGGTGGCCCAAAGGAGAGGTGTTTCTTTAAAAAAGGTTTTTGAAGGATAAAAGATTTAAATAGCAAGGGTTATACTTATGAAATTACATAGTCTAGTCTCTCCGGGACCGAATCGAAAGACACGTAAACGCGTTGGAAGAGGAGAAGGTTCTGGTTTGGGAGAACAATCAGGAAGAGGCCATAAGGGCCAAAAATCAGGAAGTGGATACTCAAGAAAGCTTGGTTTTGAAGGTGGACAGATGCCGCTTCAAAGACGTATTCCCAAATTTGGTTTCAAAAATCCATTTAGGAAGGAATATGTGGCCTTGAATCTGGATACCATAACTGAATTTCGCGACAAGAAAAAACTTGGTGACACTATTACCATTGATGACCTCATCAATTCCGGAGTAATTGGAAAAAAGGACCGCGTTAAGGTTTTGGGACGTGGAGAGGTAACCGACAAAATTTCGATTCAAGCACATGGCTTTAGTCAAACAGCCATAGATAAAATCGAAAAGGCTGGCGGTTCCGTAACTAAAATTTGAATGATTATTGATTGCTGAATCCACATGAGTTTGATTCAAAATTTCCAGAATATTTTTAAGATTGAGGAACTGCGCAAGCGGCTCCTATATGTAGTAGGTATTCTTCTAATCTACAGGTTGGGTTCCTATATCACAATGCCTGGTGTAGATGCTTCTCAATTGACAGCAACCACGGGAGCCGCAACAGATCTTCTTGGTTTATTTGATCTTTTTGTGGGAGGAGCCTTTGCCAGAGCTGGTGTGTTTGCACTCGGTATTATGCCCTACATTACGGCGGCAATTATCATACAGCTGATGGGTGCCGTTGTTCCTTATTTTCAAAAGCTTCAAAGAGAAGGAGAAGAGGGAAGAAGAAAAATCAATCAGTTGACGCGATACGGAACCGTTCTTATCACGCTTGTGCAATCGATCGGATTTTCTATCAACCTGATGAATACATCCCCGGATGCCATTGTAGTCAGTAATACCGCATTTATTATCACAGGTATGATTGTCTTGACGGCTGGTACGGTTTTTGTAATGTGGCTGGGGGAACGTATAACCGAAAGGGGGATCGGTAATGGTATTTCCTTGCTGATTATGATAGGTATCATTGCAGCATTACCGACCAGTTTACTAAATGAGATACAAACCAAGGACAATATCATTATAGTATTGTTTGAGCTGGGTGTTTTAGTTTTGGTTATATCCTCTGTCGTATTGCTTACTCAGGGTCAAAGACGAATTCCGGTTCAATATGCCAAACGGGTTGTTGGTCGAAAAGTTTATGGTGGTACCACCCAATATCTTCCCCTTAGAGTGAATGCAGCTGGTGTTATGCCCATTATTTTTGCACAATCCATTATGTTTATTCCCAGCACAGTAGGAACGTTCTTTCCTGGAAACGAAACCGTGCAGATGCTTACTGCCTGGTCCAGTGATTTTACTGGCGTAGCATACTCAATAATATTTGCTATTATTGTTGTATTCTTCACATTCTTCTATACAGCCATTGTGATTAATCCAAAGCAAATGGCAGATACTATGAAGCAACAGGGTGGTTTTATTCCAGGAGTTCGTCCAGGAAAACAGACGGTGGAGTTTATCGACAATATACTATCACGAATTACTCTGCCGGGTTCCATATTTATTGCTATAGTGGCTATCATGCCGGCTATTGCAGCAAATTTTGGCGTAACTCCCGGGTTTGCAATGTTCTATGGAGGGACCAGTTTGCTTATCATTGTGAGCGTTTCTCTGGACACCTTGCAGCAAATTGAAAGCCATCTAATGATGCGGCACTATGATGGTTTTATGAAAACAGGACGTATACGTGGCAGGAAACGGTGATTTGTTGTGATATACCTCAAAAGCGATAATGAAATAGAAAAGATGCGTGAAAGTGCGCAGCTTGTTTCGAAAACACTGGCAAAGGTAGCCGGATATATTCGTGATGGGGTAAGCACGGCAAAATTAAATGAGGTAGCTGAAGAATATATCAGTAAGAAAGGAGGAGTCCCGGTATTCAAGGGATACGGTCCTAAAAACAATCCTTTCCCTGCTGCTTTGTGTATCTCTGTCAATGATGAGATAGTACATGGTATACCGGGCGAGAATTTGTTGAAAGCAGGTGATATTGTATCAATTGATTGCGGGATCCATAAAGATGGTTTTATTGGAGATTCGGGTTACACTTTTGTAGTGGAAGAATGTGACGAGGATTCGATGAACCTGTTGAAGAGAACGTTGGAGTCATTGTATCTCGGCATAGATAAAGCCAGACATGGCAATAAAACAGGTGATATTGGTGCTGCTATACAATCTCATTGTGAAACAGGTGGATACGGCGTCATAAGAGAATTAGTAGGACATGGAGTTGGAAAAAGTCTGCATGAAGATCCCGCTGTTCCGAATTATGGCAAGCCGGGGCGAGGTAAACGACTCAGAAGTGGAACAACCTTAGCTGTTGAACCTATGATTACAATGGGCAGTAGAGAGATTAAAACACTCGATGATGGATGGACTATCAAGACTGCCGACGGTAAGCGATCAGCTCATTATGAGCACGATATTGTCGTTAGAGATGGAGAACCTGACATTTTAAGTACTTTTTCTTATATTGAGGAGATAACCAAAATTCAAATTGACAGTCTTGTAATCTATGGCTAAACAGGAGCCCATAAAACAGGAAGGCACCATTGTTGAGGCATTGCCAAATGCCCAGTTCCGCGTTGAACTTGAGAATGGGCATGAAATTTTAGCGCATGTATCTGGCAAGATGCGAATGTATTATATAAAAATATTACCGGGAGACAAGGTTACCGTTGAGATGTCTCCCTATGACTTAAGTAAAGGAAGAATCACTTATCGATACAAATAAGTTATGAAAACGAAAGCATCCGTTAGAAAAAGAAGTCCCGGTGACAAAATTGTTCGCCGAAAAGGTCGAGTTTATTTAATTAATAAAAAGAACCCTCGAAACAAGCAAAGACAAGGGTAAAAGGTGAAATAAAGACGTATGGCTCGAATTGCAGGAGTAGATCTACCTAAAAACAAGCGTGGTGCCATTGGGCTAACCTACATTTTTGGAATTGGAAGGACCCGTGCACGTGTAATTCTTGAAAAACTTGATATCGATCACAGCAAGAAGGTCAGTGATTGGGATGAAGATGAGGTCTCCAAAATCCGTAAGGAGATTGATAATGAATATAAAACGGAAGGTGCGTTAAGATCTGAAGTAAATTCTGATATCAAGCGTCTCATGGATATTGGATCCTACAGAGGGTTACGACATCGTAAAGGTCTGCCACTTAGGGGGCAGCGAACAAAAACAAATGCACGCACCCGCAAGGGACGGCGACGCACAGTGGCGGGCAAGAAAATTGCTCCGAGAAAGTAACAGGATGACTTACTAAGTTATATTATGGCAAAAAGACAAGCAAAAACAACGACATCCAGGAAGAAAAAGAAGCAACTGTCAGATCCGAATGGACGTGCATACGTGAAAGCCACTTTCAACAATGTTACGGTTACAATCACCGATGTTGAAGGGAATGTGGTATCCTGGTCTACTTCCGGAAGAGAAGGATTTAAAGGTTCCCGCAAGAATACACCCTACGCAGCTCAGATGAGTTCACAAACAGCTGCCAAGGCGGCATACGATATGGGACTGCGTAAAGTTGATGTATTTGTCAAGGGCCCTGGATCCGGGCGTGAAGCTGCAATCAGAGCATTGGCTACTTCAGGATTGGAAGTACAGGTTATTACCGATCAAACCCCTATTCCACATAATGGATGCCGTCCTCCAAAGCGTAGAAGAGTCTAAAACCGATAGTTTATATATACGACATGGCAAGATATACTGGACCAAAGCAAAAAAAAGCAAGAAGATTCAAGGAACCTATTTTTGGCCCGAGTAAGGCTTTAGAACGAAAGCCTTATGCTCCCGGAGAGCATGGACGTTCCAGAAGAATGAAAAAATCAGAGTATGCTGTTCAGCTGGATGAAAAGCAAAAGGCCAAATACACCTACGGTATGCTGGAAAAGCAGTTTCACAATCTGTTTGATAAGGCGAATGCGAAGGAGGGGATTACTGGTGAAAACCTCATGAGGTATTTGGAGGCCAGGCTTGACAATACCATTTTTCGAATGGGTTTTGCCCGAACCAGAAGACAGGCGCGTCAGCTTGTGACCCATCGCCATGTGATAGTGAATGGAAACGTACTCGATGTGCCATCCTATTCGGTTCGTGCTGGTGACGTCATATCTGTTCGACCGAAATCAAGGAACTTGGAAATCATTGATGATGCAGTCAAAAATACAAGCCGAAGAAAATATAAGTGGTTAGAAGTCGACAGAAAATCGCTTAGCGGTAAGTTTTTGCACTACCCGGATATGGAAGATATTCCAGAGAATATAAATGTGCAGCTTATCGTTGAGTTGTATTCAAAGTAATGTACCCTGAAGCTTGAATAAATAGAAAATCGTTTGCCATATGAGCACGAATAATTTGTTAATGCCAGACAGTCTGGTTGTAGAAGAAACCACTGATACATTTGGGAAATTTGCTCTTCAACCACTTGAACGCGGATTTGGAGTCACAATTGGAAATGCCTTTCGCAGGGTCTTATTATCCTCGCTACCTGGCATTGCCATCACGGCTGTAAAAATACGTGGCGTCAAACATGAGTATTCCAGCATTGATGGAGTATCTGAAGACGTTTATGATATCATTTTGAACCTTAAGGAAGTTAGATTCAAGCAAGTTGAACAAAGCAGTGGAGTAATAAATATCAAAAAAGAGGGACCTGGTGTTCTTACTGCCAAGGATATTAATGATGCTACTGCAGAATACACAGTGTTGAACACAGATCTTGAAATAGCAACACTCTCCGAGGGTACCGAAATTGAGATGGAATTACGTATGGGAAGGGGCAAAGGATATGTCACTTCGGATGAAACCACGGTCGAAAATGAATCTGATATCGATCTTATACCAGTTGATTCGGTATTTACACCGATAAAGTCTGTAAAGTATGATGTTGATAATGTTCGTGTAGGTCAAAGAACCGATTACGAAAAATTGACCATGGATGTTACTACAGACGGATCGATCAATCCCAAAGAAGCTTTCACAATTGCTGGAAAAATTCTCAAAGATCATATTGAGAAATTTATAACCGAGCAAATAGAAGAGCCATTTGCACAGGAAGAGGACGAGGTGGATGCTGAAAAAATGCGCATAGCAAATGTGCTAAAAACCAGTATTGAAGACCTCAACTTAAGTGTGAGAGCCTATAACTGCTTGAAGTCGGCAAATATTAACACCATTGCTGAACTTGTTTCCAAAGATGAGACAGAATTGCTGAAATTCAGGAATTTTGGCCGGAAATCACTTGCTGAATTAATGGAAGTGATCGAAGAGAAAAATCTGCATTTCGGTATGGATGTTGATAAATATTTGGATGAATAATTCACGATTAACGAAGTAATTGAAAAATCATGCGTCATTTAGTAAAAGGGCGAAAACTCGGACGGACGGCATCCCACCGAAAAGCTACATTAATGGC
>CAYMBG010000073.1:0-9673 GCA_964388615.1 uncultured Chitinophagales bacterium
TCACGGGTAGAGGCCAAGTCCTATTTCGAGGAAGCCGGTCCATTCAATGAAATGGTTGTGATGGGAGTTTTGGCTGTTCGACTTCAGGAGCTGCATAAAGAGCTTGAGTGGGATGGCGAAAATATGGAGTTTACCAATATCGGTGATGACGAATCCCTCACGATAATTGTTGAAGATGGATTTGAAATTGAAGATGGTCATCCAACGTTCGCTCAGGAACGTACGGAACCGCTTCATGCGCGTGAATTCGCTGAGGGACTCATTAAACATGAGTATCGTGAAGGATGGGATCTGCCGGATATGCCCGCCTGATCCTTGTGATTGCTCATTATTTAATTGACATACCCTTTAAAATGAACATGAATCAAAGAACCGAACAGCATACCAGTACATGGGCACATGTACTGGTGTTGTTCTTCGGTATTACCATGGTCGCCTGTGGATCCGGCGCCGATGTACATACAGCACATAACAGCCTTTCGGAAGAGGAACGCGAAGAGGGATGGATTCTGCTTTTCGATGGGGAGACTACCGATGGATGGCGTGGTTACAACCAACCGGAGTTTCCTGCAAATGGCTGGGTCGTTGAAGATGGAACTTTGCGTTGCATAGGCTCTGAAACCGGTGATTACGTGGGTGAAGGAGGCGATATTCTGTACGATCAACAATTTCAGGATTTCAGGATCTCTTTGGAGTGGAAACTGTCCGAGGCTGGCAATTCCGGTATTTTTTATCTTGGACAGGAGCTGGAAGGTGAACCCATATGGAAATCGGCCCCCGAAATGCAGATACTGGATAACGAAAACCATCCGGATGCTACGCACGGGCAGGATGGGAACCGTAAAGCAGGAAGCTTGTATGACCTGCTGCCGGCAGATCCTCAAAATACAAAGCCTGTGGGTGAATGGAACCATGCCGAGGTGATGGTCAACAGGGGAACCGTTACTCATTTTCAAAATGGAGAACCCGTTGTGGAATATGAAATGGGTACTTCAACATGGGAACGAATGGTGGAGGCATCCAAATTCGCAGAATTTCCCGAGTTTGGAAAGTACCAGCCGGGGTATATCGCTCTCCAGGATCATGGCGATGATGTGTGGTTTCGTAATATCAAGCTTTTGCCCATGTAGTTAATTTTTTCTTATATCTGTATTATCTGCTGTTGCGTTATAACTATTCGCCTGCATTTTTTTGAATGGAGTTACTATAGTCTTTTATTTAAGCCCATGAAGTTTAAGAAGCCGCTTTACGTTCTGGTTGTTTTTACACTTACGTTAACCTATACCGCACCAGCTCAAAACAGTGAAAGCCCCGTATTCTATGAGATAGGGGATGATTTTTCTCTTTCTATTTCCGGTTCTTCCAATGTCAGAGACTGGGACGCTGATGCTGAGCGGGTACGAGAAAATATCGCTTTTGGACCCAGCCTGGTCGAATGGCTCAGGGGTGAAGCCGTGAACATCGATGAAATGGACCCAGCTGACTTTGAGCAGATGAAATGGCTTGATACGGTACGCCTGTCCGTTCGTGCCGAATCGATGGATTCTGGTATTAGTGCGCTTAACTCCACCATGTACGAGCACCTGGACACAGAGAATCATCCAACGATTATTTATTCCATCTCCGAGGTAATGGATATGGAACCAGGCGAAGAACCGGATCAGTTGATTCTTTATGTGGTGGGAACGACCCGGGCTGCCGGTGAGGATAACAGTGTGGAACACCAGGTCTTACTTACGCGTGCCGAGGGAGGGTCTGTAATGGTCTCAGGTGATGTAGAGATGAAAATTACCGATTTTAATATTGAACCCCCTACATTTATGCGGGGCGCGCTGGTAACTGATGACGTGTTTACCGTGCATTTCGACTTTCATTTTGCACCTATGGAGTGACAACCGGGGTAGCAGTATTTCCTTTCTACAAATTAAGTAAATGGATTATCATGGCCTCTAATGATTTTGTCACGGGTTTATCCAGAAGAACTTTTTTGAAAGTTTCGGCAATTTGGGCCGGAGGTATGTGGGTCGTTGGGTCCGCAGTAGCTTCCGGTCAGACATATCGGACTCTTACAGAGCAGGATGCTGAAATCATGGATCATTTGGCCGATTGCATCATACCGCCTGGTGAGTTTGCTGGTGGTAAGGAAGCCGGCGTGACAAATTTCATCGATCAACAGATCAGCTCAGAGGGTCACCTTCAAAAAGACAGCGTATTATATAAAGTGTGCCTTCCCGCAATAAACAAAGGCTCTGAAACAGAGTATGGTTCGCTTTTTACAGAGCTGGAGAATGATCTTCAGATAGCCTATCTGGAGAAAATTGAATCAGGTGCCTATGATGGTGAGGCCAAACCCGCCAATTGGTACGGATTTACGCCATCTTCTTTTTTTGAAACCATGCGGGATCAGTGTATGATGGGATTTTATGGGAGTCCAAAGCATGGTGGAAACAACAATATTGTCAGTTTTCGCATGCTGGGATTGTATTGATGCTGTTTTGTGCTAAAGCTTATAAAAACAAAATATATCCTTATATCCTTTTCCGGTAACTTTGATTTGTAACTTTAAATAGGAAGATGCGATTTATCCGCATGGTTTTCGAAAATATTTGTGTGATATGGAAAACAAACATGTAAATGCCGTGATTGTAGGTGCCGGGGCCGGTGGTGGCGTCGTTGCCAAGGAGCTGAGTGAAGCCGGCATGTCCGTTGTGCTCATGGAAAGGGGAGGTTGGAAACACTATGAGGACCACGGTAACGACGAGCTTATCGCCCAACGAAATTTTCCATTGAAGTGTTTTTATGGCCCTGATAATGAGCGCTATCGGCGGGTTGCAGTGGATCGGCAGGGGAATGAGCGGATTGTTTACCCTAATGAATGGGCCTATCACAACAACGCGGCTTGTGTAGGCTCCGGTACCGTGAGTTACGGTGCTATGGGGTGGCGCTTTATGGAGGAAGATTTCACGATGAAATCAACTTATGGACATATTGAGGGTTCCACTCTTGAGGATTGGCCTATTTCGTATGCTGACCTGGAACCCTACTACGAGAAGGTTGAGTGGGAGATCGGTGTAGCCGGAGACGATGGGCAGAACCCGTTTGCTCCCTGGAGAAGGAAACCACATCCCATGCCGCCATTCCCTCATAACAAGGAGGCGAAAATTCTTGAGGCCGGGGCAAAAAAAGCGGGATTCCATCCTTTTCCGATTCCTATGCTCAGAAACTCGGAGGAATTTGACGGCCGGCCTGCCTGTGTTCATGTGCGACATTGTGTTGGTTTTGCCTGTCCGGTCGATGCTAAAAACGGAACACAAAATACCGTCATACCAAAAGCTATTGAAACAGGCAACTGCGATTTACGAGTTCACTGCAAAGTGACTCGCATTTTAACCAATGACAGTGGCAGGGTGACCGGTGTCTCCTATTTTGACGAAAATGACCTGGAGCAGACCCAAACGGCTGATATCGTTATCCTGGCAGCTTCTGCTACGGAAACACCTCGATTGATGTTGAACTCTGCTTGCAGGCATTTCCCAAATGGAATTGGAAATAATAACGATTGGGTGGGCCGTAACTTGCAAGGTCATGCTTATTCCGGTGCTGATGGACTATTTGAGGAAGAGATATATGATGATATGGGTCCGGGTGCCAGTGTGGCTGTATGTGATTTTGCCCATAACAATCCTGGAATAACCGGCGGGGCTGTTCTTGCGAATGAGTTTATAAAGCTACCTTATGCGTACAGTTTGGGTTATCGTCCGTCTGGAAGTGCCCGGTGGGGCAGAGAGCATAAGGAATTTCAAAAACATAATTACACCCGCAATGCGAGTGTTCGTGGTCCGGTTCAGGAGATGCCCAATTTTGAATCGCGGGTACAGGTGAGTCATGATGTGCGGGATCACTGGGGCATACCGGTTGCAAAGATATCAGGTTTTAAACTGGATGAGGATATTAAAACGGCTCGCTTTATTGCGGAGAAGGCCGAAGAGTGGCTGAAAGCATCCGGAGCCGTCGCAACCTGGCAAGGTATTCCCGGCACCGGCGTAAGTGGCAGCCAGCATCAGTCGGGCACTTGTCGGATGGGGAATGATCCCAAAACATCGGTGACCAATAAATTTGGCCAGGTCCATGACGTTGAGAATCTTTTTGTTGCTGACGGTAGTTTACATGTCACCAACGGTGGCTTCAACCCGGTATTGACTATAATGGCACTGGGCTATTGGGTTTCAGATTACATTGTCAATGAATGGCAAAAGGGGAATTCTTTCCGCTGAGTTGTTGGTGAAAATGAATTACAACCGCCGCCGAAACGCGGTTTTGTTTTATTTTTCCAGACTGGTTATGTACTCATAACTGATCGGGACACTGGTCTTTACATCTTCAACTTCATCCTCGAGATAAAAATATTCGATATCCGAGTCTTCCGCTGCCCTCAATAACGCTTCGAGATCCACTTGTCCTTCTCCCAATACCACCATGGTTTCATTGGGAGCGCCGCCGGACAGATCGCCTTCCACACCTTTTTTCAGGTCCTTGAGATGGACTGTTTTAAAGCGATCCGGATATTTTTTGATCAGTTCAACCGGATCATGGCCGGGCCAAACAGTCCAGAATACGTCCAATTGAAAACTCACATAATCCGGATCGGTATTCTGTACAATGTAGTCAAAGTATGTACCATCCTGATATTCAGCGAATTCATATCCATGATTGTGGTATGAGAACGTCAAATCGCGCTCATGCAGTGAACGTCCCACCTGGTTGAAGTGATCAACAGCACGGCGGGCATCCTCGATATCAAATGGTGCTTCATGCGGGTACCATGCAACACGGACATGTTTCGCTCCAAGTGTTTTTGCTTCTTCGGCAACCCGGTCAACGTCATGAAGCAGATCATCAAGTCCGACACCGTAGGATGTACATACCATTCCACGTTCATCGAGTAGACGCCGTAGCTCTTCTGCGGTCTTTCCAAACAGGCTTGAAAACTCCATGTTGGTCACACCCATCTCCTTGATAAAGTCAAGTGTCGCCGGCACGTCTTCCTCAAACTGGTGACGAAAAGTGTAAGAAACCAAACCGGGATCGGGCAGTAACTTTTCGCCGTTTGCATTTGTGGTGGTGTTTGTATCCTCTGAGCATCCAATAATGATCACGGGAATAACAGCAAATATGGTAAGAAGGAGTTTCAAGTGTGACATAATAATTTTGTTGGTAGTTTGGGAAGTATGTAAATCCATGAATCTCGGCAGATCACATGCCAATTTCATTATAGTGAAATAGTGTTGTTATAACAATATCAACCCAAACGGTTTCGCAATGAATTATTACATAGCCTGATGCCGCATAATATGCCTTAATATCTATATCCTGGCCTTCTTACGGATGACGGGATCGTTAATCCATTTTTTAAGTGTCTCCTGGTTCTCGGGAATTTCGGGGCGATCCCGGTATCGGTCGACGATGCAGATAAAGCCAAGGGTTTCACCGGAATCTGCATGGAACTGATGAACCGTATTCGGGGCGATGTATACGACATCCTGATTTTCCAATTTGTGGTATTCTTCCCCGAGAATCATGGATCCACATCCCCTCACAATGACTACGGTATGAGGATGCTGATGTCTTTCGAGGGATGAATACCCCCCTTCTTCTATTTCAAAGTAACGCGTCTGCGTGTTCAGCCCCTGCTCATCGTCCTTATCCCCCAATAAGACATAGCGAGAGATGCCCCGAAAGCCGGTTTTGTCGCTTTTATATTCTTTTCGTTGCAACTCAGGCCAGGTGAATTGAGCGGATCGTATTATCTTTGAGCGATCGGACATTTTTTTTATATTTGAAGGATACTGTCTGCAAATGCACGGGAAGCTGCTTCGATTCCCATGGGGTCTTCATACAAATTGCCACCAATTAAAAACGTTGTATCCGGACCGTATTCTGCAAGCCATCGATTCATTTGATTGCGTTGCATACCGCCACCCGGGGTCGGGAAGCCGGGTTCAAATGGCAGATCCCGGCGTCGCAATTCTTTGTTAATAGACCTGCAAGTGTGCGGGCTAAAGGAGAATCTCCCGCCGGAGTTGGGATAAATCACAAAATCGGCTCCAAGTGCCCGGAAAATAGCTCCGTAAAACAGCCCGGGTTCAAAACCATGAAACAGGTCATTACGGGATGATGGGCTGTTTGTTTTTGGAAAATCGGCCCCCTCTTTTGTTTGTGAAATTCCTGGATCGGCAGCGATGTACGTTCCACTGAAAGCGGGATGAGCCATAATGGGAAGATCCACTGTGGATTGAGCCAAATGATGCATCAGAGCAGGACCACAAAGCATTGGGGCCAGTAAAACACCATCGGCACCCAGTTCGGCAGCCAGTTCATATCGTTCCGGAATGTGATGGGGGTCTGTTGTGATGTTAGTGAAGTAACGTGACCTCCGTCCGGTTATCTGAGCGGCTCGATCCATCTCCTGAACACATGCCGATACCCGCTGTTGGAACGGGGCTGATACCTGGTTGGTTAGCCCGTGGTCATCTTTGATGATGTCGATACCACCCCGTGCAAATGCGCCGGCTGTTTTTGCAAGCTCTTGATTAGTATGCCCCATTGGTTTCAGAGCGGTACAACTCAGTGCTCTGTCAGGGATATTCCAATCGTTCCGGATGCGGGTGATACCCCAGGATGGCCCAGTGAACAGGTTGGGTACAAGCGTATTCCATTCAATATCAAGAATAGTTATACCCTGTTTCATGGAAATATTTCCGAAAAGGAGATTCAGAAACTGGGTGATTTCATCGGCATGATTAGACTGTGGCCATGCTATGGTTACAATGAGATGATGGTCATCGGGCTGGTACTGTTTTGTGATCTCTCCTTTAACCCATGCCCCACCCATTTTGGTCAGAACCGGGTCCGGCAACTCCGCACTTTGCTCCAGCTGCAATGATAAAATTCTCTCATGGGGTATGTCTTCTTTCGACAGGCTGAGCAAATACGTAACTTGAAAGCTATCAGCCATGGCTTACGACCCGTATTGAGAGGTGAGCGTGATGTCCTTATATCTACACGGATAATAAAACATCAGAGAAATTTAAAATGGCAAGCAGATCAGATCTCCAGCTCACAAATCCTTAAGGACAAGTGTTTCGGTTCTTCCCGGACCGGTTGAGACGATACTGATATCCACTTCGAGATATTCTGAAATCGCATCCAGATAGTCCCGGGTTTGTTGTGGTAACTCATCATAACTACCGGCATCACGGGTACTGTTTTTCCACCCAGGATATTCTGTGTAGACAGGTTCAATCTGTTCAAGTTCCTTAAGATTAAGCGGGAAATCAGTAGTTTCCTTGCCGTTGATTTTGTACGAGGTACACATCTTGATGGTCGAAAATTCGTCCAGAACATCGAGTTTGGTTACAACGAGTTCATTAATACCGTTGATCTGAACCGCATATTTTAAAGCCACAAGGTCAATCCAGCCACATCTTCTTGGGCGGCCGGTAGTAGAACCAAATTCATGTCCGGCGTTTCTGAGGTTGTTTCCGGATTCATCGTTCAACTCGGTAGGAAAGGGTCCGTTACCCACGCGGGTACAATAAGCTTTGGTGATACCCATCACATAATCGATTGCTGTTGGCGGAATTCCCGTGCCTATACAGGCTCCACCGGCAGTAGGAGAGGAGGACGTGACATAGGGATAGGTTCCGTGATCAATATCCAGTAATGCACCTTGTGCTCCCTCAAGTAATATTTCACGATCGGCACGTAACGCTTTATGTATGCGTTGCATGGTGTTGCATATGAAAGGCTTGAGTTGATCCGCCGCTTGAATCATCTCCTGATATATTTCCTCCAGGTCCAGGGGCTCGGCGTTGTAGGTTTTCAGCTTGGCATTAATTTCGGAAAGGTTGATTTCGATTTTTTTCCGTAGAGCCTTCTTATCAAGCAGATCCATTATTCTGATACCCACGCGTGAGATCTTATGGACATAAGCGGGTCCGATACCCCGGCCGGTAGTGCCGATTTTTTGTCCCCCAAGTGCGTGTTCTCCCACTTTATCGAGGGTCTTATGATAAGGCAGGATAACATGGGCGGTTTCACTGATCAAAAGACGGCCCTCTATGTCAACTCCAGAGTCTTTGACCATGTCGATTTCCTCAAGTAGCGTGATCGGATCAATCACCACTCCATTCCCGATTATGCAGGTAGTATTACCATGAAAGATCCCGGAGGGGACCAGGTGCAGTATATGAGTCTGACCATCAAAGTTCAGGGTATGGCCAGCATTGGCTCCACCCTGATAGCGTGCGACGTAGTCTGCCTGGTTGCTGAGCAGATCTACAATTTTACCTTTTCCCTCATCGCCCCATTGGGCGCCAATAATAACTCGAATTGACATGTTTTTTTTAATATTGGTGTGTTACCGGACAAAAAAAGAGGTGCCGAAGCACCCCCTTTTTCAATCGTTTTTTTGCAGTTATGTTATAGCTTATTCGTTGATGGAGTAGGACTCTACGGCTTCTTGAAGTGTCCGGTAGTGATTGAAAACCGTGATCAGTTTGGTGATCATCAAAAGGCTTTCAATTTTTTCCGTGGCGTTGGCTATTTTGAGGTCCCCGCCGGCGTTTCTCATTGTGGTGAGTGCTCCAATGAGCATTCCCAGCCCCGATGAGTTCATAAACTTTACACGACTCAGGTCCACAACAGCATTCTTTTTGCCTTGGTCGATCAATTCGTGAAGTTTTTCATTCAGGGTGAGCGCATTCGGCCCGCCCATTACGTTACCCTTGAATTCGATGATGACACAATTGTATCGTTCTGACACATTGAAGCTCATAAGCAGTAGGTTATGGGTTAAGCATAATGTAATTATCAGGCTACGTTTTTGCGGGTTTTAAGTTGCAGATCAACCAGGAGCGAACTTGCAACAAATATAGAGCTGTATGTTCCAAGAAGCACACCGATTATGAGTGCAAATGAGAGTCCCTTCAACACATCTCCACCGAAAATAAACAGTATTGTAACTACAAACAAGGTGGTTAGAGAGGTAACTACGGTACGACTTAAAGTGTTATTCACACTTCGATTCACCATTTTATCAAAACTTTCGGTTTTGAAGATCAGTGAGTTTTCCCGGATACGGTCAAAAACCACCACGGTATCGTTCAGCGAATATCCGACAATTGTGAGAAAAGCTGCAATCAACGCCTGGTTAATATCCAGACTGAATGGGACGATTCCATGAAGGATAGTAAATATACCCAGGGTAATGATCACATCGTGGGCAAGAGCGGCAACAGCCCCGGCCGAATAGGACCACTTTTTGAACCGGATCAGGATGTAAAGGAAAATTACAATCAGGGCGAAGATGATCGACATCACCGCCGCGTTTCTCAAGTCATCCGCAAAACTGGGCCCTACATTTTCAGTCTGTATGATGGTTGACGGATTATCGGGATATACGGAAGCAGCAGCAGCAAGTATCGTTTGCTGAACTTCGGAGGTCGGTTCTTCGGTGTCGATCCGGATCAGTAAATCCTCTCCGATGCCGAATCTTCTGATATCCGGCATGGCTCCCAGGGGTTCGGTCAGGGCAGTACGCAGTTCCTCTACCTCGGCCGGTTCTTCAAATTGGAGGACGATTTCGATTCCACCTCGGAAATCGATCCCGTAT
>CAYMBG010000073.1:9773-13998 GCA_964388615.1 uncultured Chitinophagales bacterium
TCCCGGATCCGGTCGAAAATCAGAACATTGGCATCGACCGCCATACCGATTGTAAGTACGATACCGGCAATACCGGGAAGTGTCAGCGTGGCGTTAAAGGCCGCCAGTATCCCCATAATGAATATGATATTGAGTACCAGGGCGATGTTGGAAACGCCACCACCGGTCCGATAGTAAATCAACATGAATATGATCACCAGTGCCAGTCCAAACAATGCGGAATTGAAGCCGGAGCGTATAGAGGCCTCTCCGAGGCTGGGACCCACGGTTCGTTCCTGCACGATATCCAGAGGTGCGGGCAGGGCACCAGACATCAAAATATTCACCAAATCCTCTGCTTCGGCGCTGCTGGCCAACCCTGTAATCGAGGAGCGGCCACCTGTGATCTGCCCTTGTACAACGGGGTAGGAGTAGATTACGCCATCCAGGACGATGGCTACCGGCCGTCCGATGTTGGCACCGGTGACTCTTGCCCAGGTGCGTGCGCCTTGTCGATCCATGGTCATGGAAACTTCCGGCTGATTGGTGTGCTGGTCAAAAGTGGGACGTGCTTCTGTAATTGCATCCCCTGTGAGTTCTATTTGACGTCGTACACCGATCAAGGAGTAATAGCCTTGTCCTTCCGCTTCAAACTGTGGATTGGCGGTCCACATTAATTGGATGTCACGGGGCAGCAGACGTTGAACATCAGGATCGCGCAACAAGGAGTTGACTTCGACGGTGTCTCTTGACGCTGCGGAACCAAAGGTGACTCCCTGGCCCTGCGGCATGAATACCTGAAGAAGTGGATTGTCCTGCTCCTGGCCGGGGTCTTCCCATTCCTCTTCCAGATCAATTTCATCCTCGTCATCTTCATCATAATAGGCGATGATTCTCTCAAGTGCGTGTCTCAGGTCATCGGGTTCTGCCGTTAGGCGAAACTCTAACCGGGCCGTGCCTCGAAGCAGGTCACGCACTCGTTCTTGGTCAGTTACTCCGGGCAACTCCACAACCAAACGGTTATTTCCCTGTCTGACAATGGAAGGCTCGGTAACACCGAAGCGGTCCACCCTGGTGCGGACGATTTCTATAGCCCTGTCAACAGCCGCATCACGCTGTTCTACGAGCCACTCCAGTATTTCATCGTTACTGGAACGGCGAGTGATGTTGTCGGCATCGGACCGGAAGTAACGACTCAGACGGGCATCGGGATCGCGCTCTTCAAACGTCATTACAAATTCCTGAATAACGTCGGTATTACTGTCTTGCGCTTCCTGCCATGCGGCACTGAGTACTTCTTCAAATTCCTCGTCGGCATATTCACCCGCGAGTTCACGAATCAATTGTTGCGAGGCAAGTTCCAGGGTGACGTGCATCCCACCCTGTAGGTCAAGACCCAGTGTTAGTGTCTTTTGCCGTAAATTATCTATGTATGCTTCATTTTCCTGAACATACTCTTCCCGTTCTTGTTCGGGCATGCTATCCACGTTTCGCATTTCCAGCCAAAACTGAAAAGATGGAAACAGATAGTAGATCGTCATTGCCAAAAAAGCGACGATGAATGCCAGCTTGGTTCCGTTGCCTTTCATAAATACCTGTTGGGTTCTTTGTGATTAAAAAAAGTGACTTATTCAATAGCGTGCACATTTCCCCGATATGCACTAAAAGAGATGGGTGATACTGAGTAGGAGATAAAGAAGAGGATAGGGGGAGTGTGGATCCGTAAATTACGAATCCCGTGATCTCCGAGGAGAATCTATGGTGCTCCGATGGCTACTCCACTGGACAGCGGTCTGAGCATAATGCGAACATAATCCCAAACTTCCTGAACTCGGCTGTAAGCACCGACTACAAAGTCGACCGACTGAACAATTTGATTCCAGGTGCTTTTATTCTCGTTTTCATTGGCAACCGGAGCTTTGTTTTGTCGATCGTTGATGGTAACGGTCCGGTCCATGGCTTCCTGTTGGTGCATGGACCATTTCAATAGTAGGGTATTGTAAATGTCATCATCCGAGGTATCTGTTGAATCCACGGGAAGGGCAAACTCATCGGCATGTTCACTCACGATAAAAGATGCTTTCCGTAGCAGACCCGGAATATCGCCATCTTCTGTGCGAAGTGATGAAATTTTTTCATAAACCTCAGAATTGTCCTTATTTACCCGGAGCTCAGAGAGCCAACTGGATACCGATTCACCGGTCTGCATACGGCCATGCTCTGGGAAAAGGTATAAAAAGGTTCCCAGTCCAAACAGTAGCAACGCGGATACTTTGATGATATGTGCTCGAAAAATGGACATTACCTCGTAATATAAATAATGCGCATCCAACAGGCAACGGGATTTATACTAAAATACATGGCTGAAAAAAGATTGGTGATGTTTTTCAAACTATTGTTTTTCGGATACTTTTTCAGTTCTTCGTTTCAATTCCTGGCGGAGGTATTGTCCGGTGTACGATTCATGATCTTCAGCGACCTGTTCGGGGGTGCCGTTAGCAATAATACGGCCACCATCAGAGCCTCCCTCCGGCCCCATGTCAATGACATGATCGGATGCCATGATAAGATCGATATTATGTTCGATGACTACGACGGTATTGCCTTTATTTACCAGTTTTTGAATGACATCTACCAAAAGGTTTACGTCCTGAAAGTGAAGTCCGGTTGTGGGTTCATCCATCACATAAAGGGTATCTCCGGTCCCGATTTTTGACAGCTCCCGGGCCAGTTTGATTCGTTGAGCTTCACCACCGGATATGGTTGTGCTTGATTGACCCAGGGTCAGGTATCCGAGGCCAACCGAGTTCATGGTTTCCAAAGTGCGTTTTACCCGTGGAACGGCTTCAAAAAACTTTGCAGCTTCTTCAATCTGCATCTCCAGGATATCGGCGATGCTTTTTCCTTTGTAGTGGATTTCGAGGGTTTCCCGGTTATAGCGTTTTCCTTTGCATGATTCGCAGGTTACGTAAACATCGGGAAGAAAATTCATCTCGATTTTTTTAACACCATCACCGCTGCAGCTTTCACATCGTCCGCCTTTCACGTTAAAGGAGAAACGACCCGGGCCGTAACCACGGATCTTGGCTTCCGGAAGCTCGGCGAACAGGGTGCGAATCATATCGAATACTTTGGTGTACGTACCCGGATTGGAGCGGGGTGTGCGGCCGATCGGACTTTGATCTATGGAGATGATTTTGTTAAGGTGTTCAAGGCCTTGCACGTTTTGATAGGGAAGGGGCACGGTTTTTGACATGTAGAAATGACTACTGAGCAATGGAACCACCGTTTGGTTTATTAAGGTGCTTTTCCCACTGCCGCTGACACCGGTTATGCTTACAAATTTTCCAAGTGGCAGTTGCATGTCCACATCTTTAAGATTGTGTCCGCAGGCACCTGTTATTACCAGCTCATGTCCGTTTCCCTGACGCCTGTTTTCCGGGAGGCGAATCGACTCCTCATTACGCAGGTAGCGGGCAGTCATGGACTCGGTATCCAATTTATCCGGTGGCCCGGAGGTTACCAGATATCCGCCGAAACGGCCTGCTCCAGGTCCAAGGTCTACCACATAATCGGCATGCTCGATGGTTTCCCGGTCGTGTTCAACAACGATTACACTGTTGCCCAGGTCTCGCAGCGTCTTCAGAGAGTTGATCAACTTAATATTATCACGTTGATGCAATCCAATACTGGGTTCATCAAGGATGTAGAGCACGCCCACGAGCTGAGTTCCGATTTGTGTAGCCAATCGAATACGTTGTGCTTCTCCCCCGCTGATGGTCTGGGCCTCACGATCCAGGGATAGATAATTAAGGCCTACATTCAAAAGAAAATCAAGGCGGTCACGGATCTCTTTAACAATTTGAGAAGCTATAACCTTTTGACGTTCATTCAAGTCGAACTTGTCCACAGTCTGACGCAATGTACGAATATCAAGCTTGACAAGGTCATGGATGTTATATTCACCGATCCTGTAGGAGAGTGCTTCTTTTTTGAGCCTTCCACCGTGGCAGCTTTGGCAGGTGACCCGGTTCATGAAGGCCTTGGATTTATCACGCTGTTTCGGGGATTTTGACTCTTCGTACTGTTCCCTGATCATTGTGAGTATTCCCGGAAACGGATGTTTGTAACTGATGGTGCTGTCACGGAAGTCATATGATACATCGAACTTGCGATTTCCACTGCCGTAGAGGATGATATCATACAGTTCCTGGGACAGTTCTTTTACCGGGGTGTCAAAAGAAGC
>CAYMBG010000074.1:0-3443 GCA_964388615.1 uncultured Chitinophagales bacterium
CAGGTAGCCAACCTCACAGAAGCTGCGGCCTCTGCTATCGGCGCGAATTCTTTACTGGGCCGGGTTGGTGCTCTCTATCATGATATTGGCAAGCTTGAAAAACCCGTTTATTTTGTTGAAAACCAACAATCCCGCAATGCTCATGATAAACTCAAGCCTCGCATGAGCGCCCTTATCATCAAAAATCATGTGGAGGCCGGGTATAAGATGGCACAGGAGCTGGAACTACCGAAAGTCCTTTACGACTTCATCCGCACCCACCATGGAACATCACTGATTCGATATTTCTACGAAAAAGCATTAAATGAATCGGACAATGAACAGGAGATTCGCGAAGAGGACTTTCGATATGATGGGCCGTTGCCCAACAGCAAGGAAACCGGCATTTTACTTCTTGCCGACAGTGTGGAAGCAGCTTCAAGATCCATGTCGGACCACTCCTACCAAAAACTTGAAAACCTGGTCAACCGACTGGTCGACAGCCGCCTGGCTGAAGGGCAACTGAATGATTGCGCACTTACCCTGAAAGATCTTAATATCATCAAAGAGATATTCGCCAGAATACTTCAGGGTATCTATCATGGCCGGATCAAATATCCCGGTCAGGATAATCCGACATCAACACGTGAAGAAACCACATCCCCCAAAAAGCCAGCGGCCGATACGAAAAGAACACCGGAGACATGAGTTTTTTTGAAAAAGAACGCGATCAGTATCTGTATTTTCTAAAGCTGGAAAAAGGCCTTTCAAATAACTCGTTGTCAGCTTATTACACGGATTTGCGCCGATACCTTTCCTACATAGGCCGTGATATCGGTCTGGATGATTTGTCCGGCATCACCATTGAGCATATCGAGAACTATCTGAAAGAGCTTTTTGCCATGAACTTGTCGGTAAGCTCCATCTCCAGAAACATATCATCCATTCGTGGATTTCATCAATTTGCCGTTATGGAACGATGGAGTCCGGCCAACCCTGCTGAACTGATTGAGCTCCCAAAAAAAGGACGCAATCTGCCCGATGTACTTGATCAGCAAGAAGTCTCACAACTGCTGGAAGCGCCAGACCGCTCGGACGATCTGGGCAAAAGAGATGCGGCTGTTCTGGAGTTGATGTATGCCACCGGACTGCGTGCCAGTGAAACCATTATGCTGGAAAAAGATCAATTTGTACATGAACTTCAGTTGCTTCGAATCATCGGCAAGGGCAATAAAGAGCGACTGGTACCGGTTGGAGAGATGGCGTTAAAAGCCGTATCCGACTACCTGAAACACAGTCGTCCTTTTCTATTGAAAAGCAATGTAGACTCAAAAAACCGTCTTTTTTTGAGCTATAGAGGTAAACCGTTAACCCGCATGAGTCTATGGCATATTGTCACTGCCGCAGCTCAAAAAGCGGATATTCAAAAGTCTATCCACCCGCATACACTCAGACACTCTTTTGCCACCCACTTGCTTGAAGGTGGAGCTGATCTGAGAGCCGTACAGGAGATGCTTGGTCACGTGTCGATCCTGACTACCGAAATATACACCCACATCGACCGGTCTTTTCTGGAAGAGGTTCACAAGACCTATCATCCCAGAGCCTGAACCATATGGTAAGTACAAACAGATCCCAAAACCTTTTTCTGTATGCCGGAACCTGAAACCAACCACGTCTTTCAATCCATTCAATGGATCGATGACACCGTCCGGATTCTGGACCAGACCCGGTTACCGGATCAGGAAATTTATCTGGATATCACCAGTTCGGCTGATATGCGTGAAGCTATTCAATCATTGCGTGTCCGTGGAGCACCG
This sequence comes from uncultured Chitinophagales bacterium, assembly GCA_964388615.1. Classification (GTDB taxonomy): domain Bacteria; phylum Bacteroidota; class Rhodothermia; order Balneolales; family Natronogracilivirgulaceae; genus SLLW01. Next base: position 1,800 of record CAYMBG010000074.1, read on the forward strand.
GCAATCGGCATTGCTGCCGCTTACGGGGTATACCTGGCCGCAAGATCGTTAACCATGTCTTCGTTCACCGGGTTTTATAACAAATTGAAAGAGATATGCGATGATCTTGCTTCCTCCCGTCCGACCGCTGTAAACCTGCAGTGGGCACTGGATCAGGTGCTTGATGTTGCATGGAATAACAGGGAATGTTCGTTGGTGGAGATCAAGCAGAGACTACTGACCCTGGCAAAGCAGATTCATTCGGATGACAAAAAAGCTTGTGCCTCCATTGGCCTTACAGGCCAGGAACTCGTTCCGGATCATGCGAACATTCTGACCCATTGTAATACCGGAAGTCTGGCAACATCGCAATACGGAACGGCCTTATCCATGATCTATCACGCCCACCTGAAAGGTAAGGAGATCCATGTTTGGGTGGATGAGACCCGGCCGTTGCTCCAGGGCAGCAGACTAACCTCCTGGGAACTCCTTAAGTCCGGTATCCCTCACCATATCATAACGGATTCTATGGCCGGCTGGCTAATGAAGCGGCAGCAGGTCGATCTTGTTGTAGTCGGAACAGACCGGGTAGCCGGAAATGGAGATACGGCCAACAAGATTGGAACCTATGCGCTGGCGGTTTTAGCCAATCACCATAATATCCCTTTTTACGTGGCCGCGCCACTCTCCTCCATTGACCTGAGCATCCAATCCGGCGCTGACATACCCATTGAAGAACGCTCCGCAGATGAATTGCGAAACATCGGCGGCTGTCAGGTCGCATCACCGGACGCTCCGGTATACAATCCCGCATTTGATGTCACACCTCATGAATTGATTAGTGCATTTGTCACTGAAAATGGAATTGTACGACCGGATTTCAAGGTGACCCTTCCGTCGGTAAAACATGGGTCTTCCGACAACTCAGCTCTCTGATTCCACCACAGGTTCCAGGTCACATATCGCACAAATCTCCAAAAATTGATCAAATCCTTTTCCGGCTCGTATCACCTCGGGCTCCTCATTCGACATATCTACAATCGTGGAGGGATCATCAATCAATTCCTGCTCATTATCGACAATCAGATCGACCTGTTTTTCAAATCGCCGAAACAACTCCAGCCGGTCATTTGTACCGTTTCCGGTATCCCCTTTATAGTCGGGGTGACGTGCGGTGGTTGCTATAAGCGGATGCCCCAACTCATCCACGATCTTTTGGCAAATAGGGTAATCGGGGACCCGAAAACCGATAGTGTGACGCTTGGGGTTCAGCAGTAGCCGGGGCACCTCTTTGGTTGCGGGCAGTACGAACGTATAGGGTCCGGGAATCAGGCGCTTGATAGCTTTGAATTGATTATCTCCCAGTTTTGCGAATTGGGAAATACCACTCAGGGAATCACAAATCAGTGTCAACAGGTGACCCTTTTTGTGCTGACGTATCTGGCGTATGCGTTCAATGCCTTTTTTGTTCGTGTAACTGCATGCCAGGGCATATTGGGTATCGGTGGGTAGCAGCATAATTTCGTCGCTGTGAAGACGATCTGTAATATCAAATATCCTTTTCTGGTGCGGTGTTTCGGGATGAAGTTTGATTTTTTCTGCCATAGTGATTCCCGTTTTCGTTGGAGTTGCAAGTTATGATCTGATATTCACAATGATAAGAGC
>CAYMBG010000074.1:3543-13866 GCA_964388615.1 uncultured Chitinophagales bacterium
TTTTAAAATCTTTGCTGGTCAGCCTGATCATGTACTGATTGGCAATGGCAAAGGACATGGAGGTGACATTAACCATGCGAATTTTGGTCTTGCCGGTCTTCTTGTCCAGGATATCCTTGAAGAACATGGGGACAAAGTGTCCGCCTTGAATAGAGATCATGGCCGCAGTTCCACCTTTTACTATGAATTCAACGGCGGAGAAGCCAAGGTCACGAGTATATTCCATATCAAATGGAATGGGATCGGCACAACGAAGTTCGTAGCCGATATCCTTGGAAACGATCGTGGTTTTCATATTTATTTCCTCGAGACGCTTTTTGACAGCGTTCTTGAGGATAACACCAAGATCCAGTTCCGCAAACCGAAGATTGTCATGTTCATCACGCTCCAACTCGGCGAGGCCCTCAAGTTCCTTGGTGCTCAATCGCTCGACCAGACCTTCCGCCAGAATCACGACACCATTATCCTGACCCTGAGCTTTACGTTTGATCATGGATCCTACAAGAATATCGGTTAGCTTTTTCAGGGAAATCTCCTCCTCTTTGAACTCCTCGGGAATTAAGGTGAGTGTCGCTCCGGATGCTTTACCAATTCCCAGAGCCAGGTGTCCTGCCTTGCGGCCCATGGAAACAACAAAATACCACCGGGAGGTAGTACGAGCATCCTCCATCAGGTTCTTGACCACATCCACACCGATATGACGTGCTGTTTGGAAACCGAAAGTCGGTATGCCATGTGGAAGATCCAGGTCATTATCAATGGTTTTCGGTACATGGACGACTTTGATTCTATTGTCAGACGCCTTTTCAAGAGTCATGGCACTGAATGCCGTGTCGTCACCGCCAATAGTGATCAGCCTGTCAACACCCAGTTTCAGCAGCGTATTGATGACATTATCGAGATGCTCTTTATTTTTGGTGGGATTATCCCTCGCGATGCCGATGACAGAACCACCACGGAGGTGGATACGGCTGACTTTATCAATAGTTAAATGCTCAATGTGCGATGTATCACCGCGCATAATCCACTTGAATCCATCTTTCAGACCAAGCACTTCATAGCCATGCTGAATAGCACGAATAGTGGCGGCGCCGACGACGCTGTTTAGACCCGGAGCCGGTCCACCGGCACAAAGTATCGCTATACGTTTGGGTTGTGACATAGTATCGTAAATATTATTTGTTTTGGTTACTCGAACAGACAGTAAGCTGTCTGATATTTCAATAGTTATTTCTGTTTGTCAAACAGAAAAAGCCATTTTTTTATAGCTGTTATCGATGCCTCAAAATAGGATTATCTGATGGCAAACGGTAGCATTTTTTTTGGAGTTTTCATATATAGCAAAAATGGGAAGATATTCATACCAATAATGGTACCAAGAGATCAAGAAGGAGGTCTTATGTTACAAGCACGATGGCTCGGACACTCGACATTTTTCATCACCACCGACAAGGGAACCAATATTTTGATTGATCCTTTCCTCAGTGGCAACCCCTCAACGCCCGAGGAGTGGAAATCTCCCGACCAAATAGATTTCATACTGGTTACACATGGCCACGAGGATCACAGTGCAGATACGATTTCACTGGCTCAAAAATCCGGCGCCAAGGTCGTATCCATCGTGGAACTATCCCAACTTCTAAAACAGGATGGGCTTCCCGAAAATCAAGCTGTTGAAATGAACAAGGGTGGCACGATTGACCTTGGCGATTTCAAAGCTACGATGACCAATGCCAACCACTCAAGTTCCTATAAAGGTCAGTATGCCGGTGATCCGGCCGGATTCATTCTGCATTTTGATGATTTACGGATCTATCATGCCGGTGATACCAACATTATGCCTGATTTTAAACTGTACAGAAAGATTTATCACCCTGACATTGCGATATTGCCAATGGGTGACCATTACACTATGGGACCCGGTGAAGCCGCCCATGCCTGTAAGCTACTGAAATCCGGATACGCTGTCCCCATGCATTATGGCACCATGCCGGTTCTATCCGGTACACCGGAAGCATTCCGCGAACAAACAACTGCAATAACTGAGGGCCGCACGGAGGTAGTGATCCCCAATGCGGGAGATAACTTTATGGAATTGATTAAAAGCTGACCAACTGTCTTCAAACAAACGTAAGTGGCCTTTTTAGGGTAAATAATAGAGTTTATCATAACTTCCGGATAACTCCATCATCACATAAACGATCACACCCGTAAGTGATACATACATCCAGACCGGCCAGGTCCAGCGTGCAATTTTTTTATGTTTTTGATAATCTTTTTTGAGCGCCCGGTACATGGTCACCAGAATCATTGGCAAATTGACGATTGCCAGGATGATGTGGGAGATCAGAATGATAAAATAGATCGGACGTATCCAACCTGTACCGTCATATCCGACCGATCCCACCTGAAAATGAAATATCAGATAACTAATCAAAAAAAGAGCGGAAACCAGAACAGCAGACCACATCATACGCATGTGGGCCTGTATGTTACGCTTCTTTATAAAAATAAAACCAGCGAACAAAAACAGTGTAGCTATGAGATTCAAAACAGCGTTGAGCTGCGGTAGATCGGTAAGATGAATCATGGTTGTTGATATATTTGATATGTAATGTTTGTTAATTTTCCTTTTTTTAGCATTTGTTTTCAACTATCTTTACTCCCAATTTGTGTATTTTGGCGAACTTGCACAAATCAAAGAGTGATGGTGATTCATGTATCCCACGATGGATTCGTCCTGTCTCCCGAGGCGATACTTGCTCATCCTCAATTTCGATTACCTTGCAAAATAATATGATTCCTATAAATCGCTGTATCCATGGCGCAGATTTTTCCAAAGTGGGTTGACAACATTCCAAAAAGATTGCAGCTGGCTACGATTCTTGTAATCACTGCCATCATTTTCGGATTCTGGTATTTTGGTTCACCCGAATATCTTGAAGTGGGGTATGCTCCCAATCAACCAATACCCTACAGTCACAATTTTCATGTGAGCGAACTGGGCATGGATTGTCAATACTGTCATGGTTCCGCATGGGAATCAGCTATTGCCGCCATACCATCAACCGAAACCTGTATGACGTGTCATGAGTATGTGGCTGTCGACAGCGATGAGCTCCAACCTTTGCGCGACAGTTGGGAATCCGGGAACCCCGTAGAATGGATTCGTGTCCACGATCTTCCCGATCACGCTTACTTCAACCACTCGGCTCATGTCAATGTTGGTATCGGATGTGAAACCTGCCATGGCCGCGTGGATCGCATGGAGGTGGTTATGAAAACCGAATCTATGAGTATGGGATGGTGCCTGGATTGTCATAATGACCCCGGACCCAATCTGCGCCCGGTTGAGGAGGTCACCAGCATGGGATGGGAGCCCCCTGAAGACCACCATCAGTTCGCCCAGATGATTATCGAAAAGCGAAATATTGACGCTCCCGTTTACTGTAATGCCTGTCATCGCTGAAATGACACAGAAGAACCGTTAACACCCCTTTATTCCATGGCAAAAGAGCAACAAAATACGTACTGGCGAAGCCTCAATGAGCTGGCTAAAAATGAAGAATACAAAAAATTTGCCGAGCGTGAATTTCCCGAAAACGCTACGGAGCTGACTGACGGGGTTTCCCGCAGAAATTTTCTTCAGATTATGGGCGCTTCTGTTGCCCTTGCCGGTCTCGCCTCATGCCGTAAACCGGTCCAAAAAATCCTGCCTTACACCAGGCAGCCTGAACACATGGTACCGGGCATTCCGCTTTACTACGCATCCGCCGTTCCTTTTCGTGGAAACCTGAGCGGTATTGTCATAGAGACCAACGAAGGCCGTCCGACCAAAATTGAGGGAAATGATCTGCACCCCGACAGCAAGGGGCGCACCAACATCCGGCATCAGGCCGCGATTCTGGATCTATATGATCAGGACCGCTCCCGTAAGGTGCGTCACAACGGATCGGATGATAGCTGGAATGGTTTTATTGACTTTTGCAATGAACACTTCGCCAATACCGATCAACGCATTGCTTTTATCAGCGAAGCCAATTCCTCACCCACTCTGCGCCACCTGCGTGATCAGGCGATGAGCCGCTTTCCCAATGCCCGGTGGGTTACTTATGAGACCTATAACGAGGAATCGCTCTACAGCGGCATCCAAATGGCTTTCGGCCGCCGCCTGCGACCTCATTACAATTACGAAAAAGCCCGTTTAACCCTGGCTCTGGATGATGATTTCATGCAGGAAAGTGACAATAATGTTCGATACATCGGAGATTTCGCCAAAAGCCGGGCCCTTTCATCTCCTGATGATGAACCTTCACGTCTTTACGTAGCCGAAAGCAACTACACGCTTACCGGCTCCAATGCCGATCATCGACTTCGTATCCAATCATCGGAGTTGCCGCGGTTTCTATATACCCTTGCGGCCGAACTATCCGAGCGGATTGATGGACTTGAGGCCTACGCCGGTTTCACAAACGAATTCAGGGGGCACAGTTGGATATCGGTTCTCGTAGAAGAACTCCTCAGCAACCGGGGCTCCAGCATTGTCACCGCCGGTGCCGAACATGATGCCGGAGTCCATGCCACCGTTGCAGCAATAAATCTTGCACTCGGAAATGTCGGCGAAACGGTGGATTATCTGGAAGTGCCGCATCTTGAACAGACCAATCAAAACGAGGCTTTTCGTGATCTGACCATCGACATGCGGGCGGGAAATATCGACACGGTTGTCATTGTCGGTACCAATCCGGTTTTTACCGCCCCTGCCGACCTTCAATTTGAAAGCGCTCTGTCGCAGGTGCCGGTCACCATTCATTTGTCGCACCATTACGATGAAACCTCGCGTTTGTGTTCATGGCATATTAACCGGGCCCATTTTTTGGAAACCTGGGGAGATGGCTACTCCTACACGGGCGTTCCCTCCGTAATCCAGCCGATGATCCAACCGCTTTTTGGTGGTAAAAGCGAAGTCGAGTTCCTGCAAGCGGTGGTCCATGCCGAGCACGTGGAAGGTCATAATCTGATTAAAGACACCTGGCGCGGGATATTGCCTGCACCATTCGAGTCGAGTTGGGATCAGGTGCTTCATGACGGACTTCAGAAAAACCCGGTGTTCCCTGTTTCCGAAATAACCCCGGTACCAGACTTGTCCACCGAAATCACCCGTTTTACCGGAAAACCGGTCGAGGTCCCGGCGGATGCGATCGAACTGGTCATCAAACCTGACCCCAAACTGCATGACGGTCGATTCGCCAATAATGGCTGGCTTCAGGAGTTACCCGATGCTATGACCAAAATCACCTGGGACAATGTCGCATTACTTTCTCCAAATACCGCGGAGCGCATCGGTATTCCGGCAACACGCACTTTTGGCGAGCCCAGGCAACAGGTCATCCGGATTACATCCGGGACCGGTGAGCAGACGGAAATCGCGGCATGGGTACTTCCGGGTCACGCCGACAACAGTATCACCATCTACACCGGGTATGGAAGGCAGCAGGCAGGGCGCGTTGCTGATCGGGTTGGAGTAAACACCTATAACCTGCGCACATCTGAAAACCGCCTCTTCAGGCGAAATGTATCAGTAGAAGATGCCGGACGCACCTATGAAATTGCCAGCACACAGGATCATCACAGTCTGGAAGGCAGGCCACACGTACAAGATGCCGATCTTGATGAATACCGGGAAAATCCTGCCTTTGCACAGGACGCGGTGTATGTACCGGGGCTCAAAGGTGACCGCGAGCACCCGGTTCAGCTTTTTGCAGACACCCACTACCCTGACCATGAGCCTCAGTGGGGCATGACCATAGACCTGAATTCCTGTATCGGATGTGGGGTGTGCACTATTGCCTGCCAGGCTGAGAATAACATCCCGGTTATCGGTAAACGGGAGGTCAAGCGCGGCAGGGAGATGCACTGGATCCGGACAGATCGTTATTTCAGTGGTGATGAACGGGAAAACCCCAAAGTCATGCACCAACCGGTTCCTTGCATGCACTGCGAAAATGCACCGTGTGAACAAGTCTGCCCGGTAGCCGCGACCACGCACAGTGATGACGGATTAAACCAGATGACCTACAACCGTTGTATCGGTACACGATACTGTGCCAACAACTGTCCGTTCAAAGTGCGCCGCTTCAATTTCTTCAACTACTCCAGTGAGTACCTCACAACCGGCGACGATCCCGAAATCATCCAGATGGCGATGAATCCCGATGTCACGGTCCGTTTCCGCGGGGTCATGGAAAAATGCAGTTATTGTGTACAACGCATCAGCCGGGCAAAAATCGAGACCAAAAACGAGACCGGCAACTCGATAAAGCCCCCCGACGGCACTGTAATAACCGCTTGTCAGCAGGCCTGTCCGGCCAACGCCATCTCATTCGGCGATATCAGCGACCAGAGCAGTACCGTTTCCCTGGAAAAAGCAAAAGACCGAAATTACATGATGCTTGAGGAGATGAATATCCGGCCGCGTACTTCCTACCTGGCGAAAATTCGCAATCCCAACAAGGAATTCTCCCAAAAAACATAAACCTGTAGCAAGAAGTCCATAAAGCAGATTTTTCATGAGTCAGAATACCGCAACTGTATCGGATAGCCGGCTGGTCAAAGGCAACCACGACCTGGCCAGCGTCACCAAACTGATCAGTGATATTCCACAGGAACGTACCCCTATGTGGTGGTACATCGCCTTCGGTATAGCCAATATGCTGCTTGCCGTCATGCTGGCCATGGTCGCCTGGCTGATTTGGAGTGGCATTGGTGTGTGGGGCCTCAATAATCCGGTAGGATGGGGCTGGGACATCACCAACTTTGTATGGTGGGTGGGTATTGGTCACGCCGGTACCCTGATCTCCGCAATTTTGTTTCTCTTCCGGCAAGGGTGGCGGACCGCCATAAACCGTTTTGCCGAGGCGATGACCATTTTCGCAGTCATGTGTGCCGGACTGTTTCCCGCTATTCATGTCGGCCGTATATGGACCATCTACTGGATATTTCCGCTGCCCAACTCCATGCAATTGTGGCCCAATTTTAACAGTCCTCTCTTATGGGATGTCTTCGCGGTTTTTACCTATCTGACGGTGTCCACCCTTTTCTGGTATGTGGGGCTTATTCCCGATCTTGCCACCATGCGTGATAAAGTCAAAGGGAAACTTTCCAAACTGATCTATGGAACTTTCGCCCTGGGATGGACCGGCGCCAACCGCCATTGGCAGAATTATGAAAAAGCTTACATGATCCTGGCCGGACTCGCAACCCCTTTGGTACTGTCCGTTCATACTATTGTTTCATTCGATTTTGCGGTCTCTATTATCCCCGGATGGCACACCACCATCTTCCCGCCCTACTTTGTAGCGGGAGCCGTTTTCTCCGGTTTCGCCATGGTGCTATCGCTGATGATCATCACCCGAAAGCTGTACAAGCTTGAGGATATCATGACCCTCGACCACATCGAGAAGATGAATATCATTATCCTTGTGACCGGAAATATGGTTGGCTTTGCCTACGTCATGGAATTTTTCATTGCCTGGTATGGTGGCGTCGAATATGAGAAATTTGCATTTATTAACCGTGCATTCGGTCCCTATGCATGGGCTTACTGGATAATGGTGACCTGTAATGTCGTAGCCCCGCAATTTTTCTGGGTCAAAAAATTTCGCAGAAACATTGCACTCACCTTCGTTCTCTCTATCGTCATTAATATTGGTATGTGGTTTGAGAGGTTCGTAATCACTGCAACATCCCTGGCACAGGATTTCCTGCCCTCTTCATGGGGCTACTTCACTCCTACTTATGTGGACATACTCACCTATCTCGGAACATTCGGACTCTTTTTCACTTTGTTCCTGCTATTTCTGCGGTTTTTGCCGATGGTTGCTATTTCGGAGATAAAGGGAGTCATGCCACAAGCCGATCCGGCCTACTACAGATCAAAAAACGGTAACTCCAATACAAGTCGATAACCTGATATGAGTTCAAAAGAAAACCTTTTTGGTGTGCTTGCCGAATTTGACAATCCGGCCGACCTGATGGATGCCGCTTCGGCAACAAAAAAGGCCGGTTATAAAAAATTTGACACCTATACCCCCTTCCCTATACACGGTATGGACGATGCCATGGGCCTTAAACCCTCCAAACTGGGATGGATTGTTTTGATTCACGGAATCATCGGACTGCTGGGAGGAATCGCCTTGCAGGTCTGGTCGATGGATATCTCCTATCCCATGATCATAAGCGGTAAACCCACGATAAATTTACCGGCATTTATACCCGTCACATTTGCACTCGTTATCCTGCTCTCGTCATTTGGTGTATTCATGGGTATGTTTTTTCTGAACAAGTTACCCAGATTCCATAACCCGATATTCCATTCCGACCGGTTTGAAAAAGCCAGTGATGACGGTTTTTTCTTGTGTATTGAAGCTAAAGATCCCCTTTTTTCTGAGAGCAAGACCACTGAATTTCTGAAAAAAGCCGGTGCAACCTACACCGAAACGATACCTGACTCGTAAACGCGGTTTTCACGATCAATCCACTATGCAAATACCATACACACAAATCCTGCTGCTCATAATGCTCGCCACCCTGCTTGGTGCGTGTCGCGGACAACCGTCGGAGAGTCCGCCGATCCACACCCAGTACAATATGTATTGGCAAGACCGTTTCAATGCACACCAGGAAAATCCTTTTTTTGGGGACAGGCGATCCATGCGTCCTCCTGTTGAAGGAACCATGGCGAGAGGGAACCTGGAAGATGATTCGGCGTTATTTCATGGAGTCCGGCAAGATGGAGCATACGTGGAAACCATCCCGCTGGATGTGAACCGATCCTTTATGGAACGCGGACAAGATCAATACAATGTGTACTGCACCCCATGTCACGGTGGTCTTGGCGATGGAAACGGTCCTGTTTCGGATTACGGCTACATCGCACTCTCCCTGCTCACTGATAATGCAAAAGAGATGCCGGACGGCGAAATTTACAGCGCCATCTATGATGGTGTCCGAACCATGAACCCTTACCGTCACCAAATAAAGATGGAAGACCGTTGGGCCATTGTTGCCTATGTGCGAGCCTTGCAACTGAGTCAGGATGCCGGAGAGGATGACCTGGAGCGATTGAACCTTGATCCCGACCGGTTTGCCGATGCCGATGCCGATGCCGATGCCGATGCCGATGACTAAGATAAAATTTCCCGGAGGAACTTTCCGGTGACCCTGTTAACATAACGACCCCATTACACGATTTTTTTCCAACAAACCGATTTTTTCAAACACCTGTAAAACATGAGCATGGACTCTCAGCATACCACGCTTTCCGACCGGCTGACCTTCCCGGAGGATAACCGAATTGCAGTAGGCTTTCTGGCCGCCGGTATAGTCGGTGCCGTTCTGAGTTTGATTGGCCTGGCAGTCAACGCGGAACAGTTCTTTTTCTCCTACCTTACAAGCTTCGTTTTCATAGCCAGCCTGGTGCTTGGCGCCCTGTTTTTCGTGATGGTACAACACGTGACCCGCTCCAGCTGGAGCGTGGTTGTCCGTCGTATTCCCGAAACCATCTCTTACCAATTGCTTTGGTTAGGGTTGCTTTTTGTTCCCATCCTTTTCGGTATGGAGTTTTTGTATGAGTGGACCAGACCCGAACGTATTGCCACTGATGAATTGACGCAGCACAAATTACCTTACCTGAACACACCTTTTTTCATCATACGCAATATCATTTATTTCGCGGTCTGGGGATTTCTGGGATACCGGCTTTACAAAAATTCGATCGCCATGGACCGGCAGGAAAATGCGGCACTTGACAAGCAACAGAAAATCCTGAGCGCACCGGGCTTAATCATTTTTGCTTTTACCGTTGCATTTGCTTCCTTCGACTGGCTTATGTCAATGGACTCTCACTGGTTTTCCACCATGTTCGGAGTCTACTATTTTGCGATGAGCTTCCAGACTATTCTTGCGGTAATAATCCTCCTTGTGCTTTACCTGTTTCGTAATGGGCTTCTCAAGCATACCATTAACAAAGCCCACATGCACGATCTCGGAGCTTTTCTTTTCGGTTTTACCGTTTTTTACGCTTATATCGCTTTCAGCCAGTTTCTCCTGATCTATTACGCCAACATTCCCGAAGAAACCTTGTGGTTCTACTACCGTTTTGAGGGCAGCTGGATTGTGCTTGCCTGGCTGTTTTTGATCGGACGATTCGCCATCCCTTTCATACTCCTTCTTGGAAAAAAAGCCAAAACCAACTACAAACTGCTTGCCGGTGTATCGCTTTGGATCATAGCCCTGCAATTCCTGGAAATGTTCTGGATAGTC
>CAYMBG010000075.1:0-13791 GCA_964388615.1 uncultured Chitinophagales bacterium
TAGCCGGTTTGATGATGGAAAAATATTTTCACGGGGAGATCCTGCGAAACTGGGTTTATAATTACGTAAAAAACTTTGAACCGGAGCAGGATGAAGATGATGATGAGTAGGAGGTCGTTTTTTTAATGGCTTGGTATAGACAGTTAGACTGGTTGTTGCTAATCTGTTGGGTACTGCTGTTTACCGCAGGACTGGTAGCTATTTACAGCGCTACCCTGGGACCAGTATCCCAATTTCTTCCGGAATATATCCAGAACAATTTTTTCAATCAGATTGTATGGATTGTCATATCAATGATTGTACTGGTATCCATTCAGTTCATCAGTCCCAGAACCTTTCAGCATATCTCCTACATCCTCTATGTTATTTGCCTTATTCTTGCTATTGCCACCATCATCTGGGGTGTGGAGGCCGGTGGTGCGAAGCGTTGGCTGGTAATCGGCGGTATACGTTTTCAAATTAGTGAGATGCTGAAACTGGCCACGATACTTGTTGTTGCAAACTACCTGACCAGCAGAAGGGATATCACCACCGAACATATTGGTTCCGCATTGATCGCGGTCTTGTTAATGATCATCCCAGGCATCGTGATCATCCTCCAAAATGACACAGGAACCGCATTAGTTCTTTTGTCCATTATACCGGTGATGCTGTTTTGGTCCGGCCTTCCTTATGGCATATCTCTGTTTTTGATATCTCCCGCAATCATTGCCTATGCATCGATATTTGACTGGAAATACGGGGTGTTGGTCACCATTATACTCTCCATTGCCATATTCTTTATTCAAAAAAGAGTATGGCTTACGAGCGCCGCATTTACAGTGGGCATTCTTACCATCACAGTTGTCCAGATAGCCCTCTACCAGATACTCAGACCTCATCAACAGGCCCGGATTGAAGCGTTCATCAATCCCTCTCTGGACCCTCAGGGAGCCGGCTGGAACGTCTTGCAGGCAAAAACAGCCATTGGATCAGGCGGGCTTTGGGGAAAAGGGTTTTTGGAGGGTACGCAGACACAGCTTCGCTTTCTGCCGGAACAATGGACCGATTTCATTTTCCCCGTTATAGCGGAAGAGTTTGGATTTATAGGTGCCGGAGCCGTCTTGCTGATTTTCGCCGTGATACTCCTGCGGCTTTTGAACATAGCCGGAGAACACAAAAACCCTTTCGCACAGTTGGTGATTGTGGGCGTCACAACTATCTTTTTTGTGCACCTTGTCATCAACCTGGGTAGTGCCATGGGCCTGTTGCCGGTGATCGGCTTACCCCTTCCCTTTATCAGCTATGGCGGGTCTGCCTTTCTCTCCTATACCATCATGCTTGCCATATGCCTGAACTTCGATTTCTACAAGCGTGAATTCAGCATATACTCCTGAGCTTATCGTATCGGTAAAATGGAGGAGATTCCATTCCCGAATGTTAAAAATCACTGTCGCTTATAGGGCTGTGATGTTCTGAGCCGGAATGAAGTCCGATGATGAGGCGTATACCCATAGTTTTCCAATGCCTCATAATGCTTCACCGTGGGATAACCCACATTCTGATCCCATCCAAATTCGGGGTAATCAGGGTGCAGTCTTCGCATTAGCTCGTCCCGATGGACCTTCGCCAGTATGGAAGCCGCACCAATCGTCGCGCTTCGATCATCTCCCTTCACAACAGTCTGTGATCTGATGAGCATGCCCTCAATCCCTTTGTTGCCATCAATGAGTAGAAAGTCAGGTTCCGGGGTAGTCTGACCAACACACTTGGACATTGCCATAAGGGAAGCTTTCAAAATATTCCGTTTGTCGATCTCTGCGGGCTCACAGGATGCCACCGTCCAAAATATCGCATGCTCTTGAATTTGCTTTGCAATTTCAACCCTTTCGGATGCACGAAGCTTCTTACTGTCGGCAATACGGGGAATGCGGTGTTGTTGCGCCGGATCAAGAATTACTCCGGCCGCTACAACGGGTCCGGCCAGGCAACCTCTGCCAACTTCGTCAAGACCCATAACCCGTATAAATCCCTCGTTCCAGAGCTTGTTTTCAAGCTCGTAAGAGTCTTTTTTAGATGATGGAGCCAGTACAGACAAAGAGTGCGTCTCCCGCTAACAGAATGGCCTACATGAGATCCAAACGTTCCATCACCTCGTTTGTGATATCATTATTCTGCTGTGCCTCTTCTGAAGCGTAGAGAATAATGAAATCCCCGTCGTTGGTCATGGTATTGAGCACATAAGTAAAATTACGCTCGGTGGCAACGGAGTCGATTGCACCCTGGATTTCATCCAATAAGGGTTCCAGAAGGCTCATTTGACGCTCCTGAACCTCTTGTTGAAAATTCTGTTGAAACTCCTGAAGCTCCAGGTTTAGCTGTGCAAGCCGCTCCTCCTCCTGGCGTTTCGCTTCATCGGAAATGACCGCCATTTTTTGCTGGTATTCCTCTACTTCCTGACGGAAGGTAGCCTCTTTTTCCGCAAACTCTTCCCGTTTTCGTTCTACAAAATTTTGAAGCCTCCGCTCTATGGCCGCCATTTCAGGCATGCTTCTCATGATAGTCTGGGGATCGACATAGCCGATTGACATTTCATCCTGAGCTTGTGCGGATTTCAAGGGTAAAGCACCAAAAGCCAGGAGAAAAATAAATCCGAAAATGATAAATGCTTTTTTCATTGTTCCTGATAACTACGTTTGTGTTAGTTCAACATTCTGTTTAATACTCTCTGTGTCAGGTTCAGCTCTTCTCTGCTGTCCGGGGAGATATGCAATAAAAGAACTTCGCCCTGACTCGTCGACTCATTCAGTACATAATCCAATTCCATTTCTATGGCTATTGTTTCGATGACCGCATTCATCTCCTGCAGAACCGGGCTTAACAACTCCGATTGCCTTCTTTCCAGTTCCTGCTGGATTCTCATTTGAAACTCTTCAAGCTCCTGTTCGAGTGTCTGAAGCTCTTGCTGACGGCGGCGGGTTTCCGCTTCTGAAAGGTCGGGAGCTTCTTGTTGAAACTCCGCCATCTTGTTTTGAAACTCGATAGACCTCTCCTCAAATTCAGCTTCCCTTTGGTCAAGGAATTGATTCAATTGCATTTCAATGGCTTCCCTTTCCGGCAAGTTATCAAGGACCTCCTGGGGATTCATATAGCCGACTTTTGGCTGCGCTAACACCGAAACAGTCAGTAAAAGTGTAAATAACAGGGTGATTACAAATGGTTTCATATACAAAATTGTTTCATTATGGCAAATATATCGTTGTAAGATAAGACTTTTGTATCTGGTTTTGCAAAACAACTTAAGATTTTACGTTCAACCCGGGTAATAATTGTGTGGAATATCATAAAGAGTCATCATCAAGAAAAATGCCAAGTTCTTGAAGAACATCTCTGCTGATATTGTAATCATCTTTTGAGTAGAGAAACGAGTAGTCACCGGACCGGTCGTAAACATGGTCATATCCTTCCCTGTCCGCAACAGTAACAACGGCCTCCAGTATTCGCTGTTGCAAAGGTTCCAGTAATTCCTGCTGCTGTCTGAAATAATCTCCATCGGGGCCGAACCGCTGTTCGATATAGCGTTCCCTTTCCCGGACTTTCTGATCAATTTCTTGTTGGCGTTGTCTTCTTACCTCTGGAGTAAACAGGATTTCTCGGGCTTCAAACTCCTGGCGAAGCTGTTCGATTTCAACCTGCATATTCTCAATATCCTCCCTCCACTCATTGGCAATAGACTCCAATCGCTGCTGAACGCCGGTATACTCCGGAATTTCATTCATAATCATGTCTGTGTCAACATACCCAATTTCATGTTGAGCAAAAACCTGAGTAGTTGCAACCGTTACCAGAGCAACTATCAGAAGCAGCAATGAGCGAACATATTTCATTATCAAAACGGTGCTCCGATGTTAAAGAGAAACTGCCATTCACCGGCCTCCACTCCAGGTGCTTGAAGGCCGTCAAACCTATAGCCATAGCTCAAGTCAACCAGGCCCAGGATAGGCATGAAAATCCGTGCCCCGAAACCGGCAGCACGTTTGACATCAAACGGATCGTAATCTTTGTATCCCAGATAAGCATTCCCGGCTTCGATAAAACTATAGGGAATCAACTGGATTTGATCTGTAGTGACCAGCGAATACCTGAGCTCTGCCGAATATTTATTGTATACGGTACCGCCAACCTCCTGGCCATCCTGATAGGGAGATATGGATCCTTCAAAACCACCGGGATACCCTTTCATATCGATGTTATCTCTGGTAAATACTTGTTGTTGCTGCAATGCGGTTCCACCCAGATAAAAACGCTGGAACTGGCTGCGGTTCGAATCCCCAAACCAGCTCATGTATCCATGCTCTGCTGTGTAACTGGAAACCAGGTCACCTATGATGGGAATATGGTATTGATAGGACATACCTGTTTTAAAATATTGTGAAAATCCCGGTATAGGTGGTGCTGCCTCAAAACTGATGGAGAGATTGGATCCGCTTCTTGGCGAGAGCGGATTGTCAACCGAGTTTCGCTGAATCTCCTGCTGTATGGATAAAATACTTGCCTGACCTCCAAGCATATCCACATAACCGGCCACATCGAAATACTGATAGCGTAATCGGGTTATATGCCTGAAATAATCATCGGGCCAGCTCAGCCGTCTTCCGTAGGAGACCGATCCCGAAAACATCTCCTGGCGGGCACCTGATTGGGAAAACATCCCTGTTCTACCCGAGCCACTAAACAGGCTGTAGGACATATTAATACCGAATGAATTGGGACGCCCCAAAAACCATGGCTCCTGAAAACCAAAACTAAAGTTCTGATATCCTCCGCCGGTCACCTGAACGCCCAGCGTCAACTGCTGGCCATCCCCACTGGGCAATGGACGCCATGCCTCGGAATTAAAAACATTCCCTATGGAGAAGTTATTAAAATTCACACGAGCCGAGAGAATCAATCCGAACTGGCGTCCGCCATAACCACCGGAAAACTCAAAATTGTCCGTACTCTGTGACTCATCCAGCAAATAAAAAATATCCACCTCTTTCTGCTCATAATCCACATCCAGGTCAGGTTGTATCGTTTCCGGATTGAAATATCCCAATTGGGACAACTCCCGAATTGAGCGCATGATGGCCGAGCGGCTATAACGGGAACCGGGAAGGTTTCTCAGATTCCGGCGTACCACATTGTCGTGCGTTTTGGTGTTTCCGGAAAACTCGACCCGACGTATAGATGCAATTTCATCTTCGACAATAAACAACGAAATATCCACCGAGTCACCTTCAACATTGTTGAATTCCGGCTGAACATTAAAGAACAGATAACCGACATCATTATACATACTGGTCACATCGGTATTGTCCCGGTTCATACGGAGGTTTTCCTCGAACATTTGCTCGTTAAACACATCGCCGGTTTGCATATCCAGTGCCTGGGTAAGCTCCTCATCCTCGTAAACGGTATTACCCTCCCACTCAATATTCCGGAGACGGTACTGCGGCCCCTCCTCGATATTTACATGTACACCGATCGCCTCTTTGTCCCGTCTTCGTGTGTAAACATAAACCGAATCATCCAAAATACGGGCATCCATGAAACCATTCTGGCGATAGTAGTCAAGCAACTCCTCCTTGCCCTCTTCAAACTCTTCCTGGCTGAAAGTCTGCTTGGTAAAAATTTTATACCATCGATCCCGGGAAACATCTCCTAAATTACCACGCAATCTACGATCGGAAAACGATTCATTGCCCTCAAATTCGATAGTCCGGATCTGAATACGTTCCCCCCTGTCGATATCGAACAACAAGGACACACGATTGCGCAGCGTATCGGTTTCGGTTATCACCACATCCACCTGGGTATTGCGGTATCCCTCTTCCCTGTAATAGCGTTTGATGGTATTAACCGACTGCTCCTTGGACGCATCGGTAACAGCAAAGCCGGTAGTCAGCGGCAGCATATCCCGTAAATCACGCCGATGTGACCTCCGGGCTCCCTCAAAGCTGTACTCTTCAAGCCGAGGTTGTTCCGTAACTTCGATCTCCAGGATTACCGCATCCAGCTCGACCTCTTGCTTGTATATTTTTACATCGGAAAAAAGGCCTGTGTTATAAAGACGGCGAATGGCCTCGGGAATGGCCTCACCCGGTATACGGATATTGGAACCGACATCAAGATTACTCGTCGCGATGATGAAGGTCTCGCTGTAGAATTGGCTTCCGGTTGCCGTAACATCCAGCACTTCGTAAAGTCTGGGTTGAGCCTCCAGAGGGTTCGTGGGTTTGAACCCGTTGTTATCCGTTTCGACGGCAGGAGCAAACTGAGCCGATAGCGGGCTGTTTGCAAGAAACAGAAAGAGTAAGGTGGAGGTAAATATTATGAGATTTTTCAAGCTATAAAACACAGTTAAGAAACAACATTTAAGTAAAACATTACAGAGGTACAGACATTACCGTAAAGCAACCGAAGCCTCTTCCATATCCATTGATTTTGAGATTTTCCCAAATCGACGATCACGTTTTTGGAATGATTCAATAGCCTTATACAGTTCATCCCTGCGAAAATCCGGCCAATAGGTGTCGGTCACATAGAACTCGGAATAAGCGGATTGCCAGAGCAGGAAATTGCTCAACCGGAATTCGCCGCTGGTCCGGACAATCAGATCCGGATCGGGCTTATCCGCCGTTGTCAGGTGTTGATTGATTATTTCGTCCGTGACTTCGGTAGCATCCAAAATGCCGTTTCTCACCTTTTCCGAGATGGCAGAAACAGCTTGACGAATATCCCATCGGCCAGAGTAGCTTAAAGCCAGACACAGTTCCATTCGGTCATTATCGGCTGTACGTTCCATGGCATCTTCGAGTTCACGACGGCAGGAGTATGGAAGACGTTCGGTATCCCCGATGGTGGTCAGCCGGATATTGTTTTCATTCAGTTTCCGGGTCTCCTCACGAAGGGATTGAACCAACAACTTCATCAACGCGCTGATCTCGTTCTTGGGTCGTCCCCAATTTTCTGTGGAAAAAGCGTAGAGCGTCAGGTGACGGACTCCGAGCTGGGCGCACGCTTCCGTGGTATCCCGTACCGAATCCACACCGGCTTTGTGACCAAATATCCGCATACTTCCCCTGTTTTTCGCCCATCGTCCGTTACCATCCATAATAACAGCGATGTGCTCGGGAATAGCACCGTTTTGCTGCAAAGCAGACTGTTTTCTTTGGTCTTCTTCCGAAATATTATTTTTTGAAGGGCCTGCGGTATTCAAGAAAATAGTGTTTAGGTGATTGTTTACCATTTAATGAGCCAACAAGATTACCTGATGGTCTTGATTTCGGCCGATAATGAGATCATTTCCAGTATGGTCATTGCCGCTTCTCCTCCTTTGTTTCCGGCTTTGGTACCGGCACGTTCTATAGCCTGTTCGATTGAATCGGTCGTCAGCACACCAAAACCGATAGGTTTTTTGTATTGTAACATAACATCGGATATTCCACGGGTTGTTGAACCGGCAACATAATCAAAATGCGGTGTTGAACCCCGTATGACAACACCCAGACAGATCAGGGCATCGTACTTATCTGTTTCAGCCAGTTTGGCTGCCACCAAAGGAATCTCAAAAGATCCGGGGCAATATACAGCATCAATCTGTGACTCTTCAACCCCGTGCCGTCTCAAGGTATCCACGGCCCCTTCCAGCAACCGTTCTGTGATAAAACTGTTCCAACGGGATACGATTATACCTATTTTGGCATTAGTAACGTTGAAAGATCCTTCTATCTTATTTACTTGCATAACATTTCTGAATAGGTTCCGGTTTTTGAATAATCTTTTGCCGTAGAATGTTTTAAACAACCATTGCCCGGCTCCAGGTTACAGTGGATAACACCGAAATGATAATAATCCGCAATGGTTCCGTGGAAATCCGAGCCGCCTGTGGCCATCAGATCAGAAGCGTCACAATACTCCAGATAGCGCCGCTGATGGTAGGTGTTATGGGACGGATGGTAACACTCGACTCCATCCAGCCCGAGATCCTTAAGCTGTTTCAGTTCGATAAAATTGTAGTTATTGGCCGGGTGAGCCAGCACGGAATACCCGCCGGCCGCTTTCACACACTCAATTGCTTCACTGACATCGGGATAATCCATTTTGTGATAAGCCCCGGCGGTGTTGCCCAGGTATCTTATGAAAGCATCCCGATGATCAGCGGCATATCCTTTTTTTACCAGTATCCTGGCGATATGCGGCCGGCCTATTGAAGCGATTCCGGCTTCACCGATAACCTCGTCAAAGGTGATATCGAATCCGAGCTGATTTAATTTTTTGATGATAGCCTTTGCCCGGACCACCCGTTTGGTTTTCTGCGTTCCGAGCAGCTTTTGCATCAATTCGGCATCATCAAAAGCATAGGCAAGCAGATGGCACTCTCTTCCCTCAAAAAGGGTACTCACTTCAGCTCCGCGTATAATTTCCAAATCTTCATTCCGTGCTGCATGTTCTGCCTCGCTCACCCCCGAAAAAGAATCATGATCGGTAATCGCTATCGCGTCCAGTCTTCTCTCCACGGCAAGAGCAACTACCTGTGAGGGAGTCAACTTGCCATCAGAAGCCGTGGTATGTATATGGAGGTCAGCTCGTAACACGATCAAGGTTCAAGTATGAATGCATAATTTACCCGGTTCTGCAGCAGATCAACGGCTTGAATTGCGGCAGGATCGGTTTTCAGAGACTCCCTGATACGTCCGCTGCGACCCTGGTAGCGGGAAACAAGCTCAAGATAAAGCTCTTCGCGGATATGCTCGGCGAATTGTTCTTTTTCGCGCTCTTTTTTGAGCTCAATCAACTCCTCCATATCTGAAATACGTTCGGAAAACTCTTCTACAAGCTCATCCTCAAGAGACTCCCGAAAACGTTGCAGATGCCGCTCAGGCCTGGTGACATACTGAAAATCCCGATTTCTTAAATACTCGCGAAAATCCGAATAGAGCACATCCAGATCAAGATCCTCCGGGATCGTGTCATGTTCCGCCACATAATCGTTGGCAAAAAAGAAATAGTGGCTGTTCTGAAGCAAGGCAATTTCAAGCATGGTTTGTTGACGCTCGGTTGTGGTGAGATCCGGCTCGATTCCAATGCCTTCATAGACTGTGCGCCCGGCTTTGGTGGTAAACGGTGTGCGAAGAGAATCCGGGACCTCCTCCATATCGGCCATCTCCTGCTCGGTAACGTAAGGAGTGGATTGGATCGATCTTCCACTCGGCATGTAGTACTTGGAGGTTGTGATTTTCAGGGACGCATTGTAGGAAAGATCCTGGACAATCTGAACCAGTCCTTTGCCGAAACTGCGCTCACCGACCACCACGGCACGATCAAGATCCTGAAGCGCCCCACTCACAATTTCCGAGGCGCTGGCACTTCCGTTGTTCTGGAGGATCACCAGCGGCTTGTCCGGATACACCGGTTCTTCACTGGTTTCATAGGTCTGATTAGCCCTTGACAAGCGACCTTCGGTCCACACCACTGTTTCACCGGCCGGGACAAATTTATCGATTATTTTTACCGACTCCTCCAGTAAGCCACCCGGATTATTACGCAAATCCAGGACGAGTCCGTCAAGTGGAGCATCCTCTTCAAGCTCCAGTATCGCTTCCCGGACTTCCTCGGCTGCGTTTTGTGCAAATCGGTTGAGCAGTATATAGCCGATGCGATCATCGGACTCCAGCAAACCGGTATAAAACACATTGTTAACATCTATGGTCTCCCGGGTCAGCTCAAAATCCAGTAAATCCTCGATACCCTGACGCTGGATGGTCAGTACCACGGTGGAACCGGGATCTCCACGTAATAAACTTTGCAAATCTTCGGCACCCATCCGGGAAACATCAATTCCATCCGCTTTTTTGATGATATCTCCGGCACGCACACCCCGTCGTTCGGCTGAATACCCTTCAATAGGTGCGATGACCACCAGTTGCCCCCCTCTGGCTCCCACTTCAAGTCCGACTCCGGCATACTGCCCCGTCGTTACCATATCCATTCGCCGGCTTTCTGATTCATCGATCAGCACGGTATAAGGATCCAGCTCCTCAAGCATGGAACTGATGCCACGCCGCATCAGGCGCTCCGGATCCACTTCATCTACATAAATATTGGAGACACTTTCAAAAACTTCACTGAAAATCGTGAAATTCTTCTTGATCAGAAAATAGGAGTCAGACGACCGGGCGATAAAACCGGCGCTGGTTATGCCCAGCAACAAGATGAACAACAGAATGTATCGGGAAAAAAGTCGCATAGACGATAATTTTACAAAAAAACTCGGAATAAACCTTCTCAGTTAGGTATACGTAACGTCTGTCCTGCGTAAATTCTTGTTGTCTGCAGGTTGTTAGCACTTTGAATAGCGCGGACCGTAGTGCCGAAGGTTCGGGCAATATTGGAAAGATTGTCGTTTGGTTGAACGGTGTAGATACGTTCCTCCCCGTCACCGCTGTCCGCCATTCTGCTACTTGCCTCGGTAATGGAAAAACCATCACGATCTGATCGGTTCATATCATTCAGCCGGGCATACAGTTCGCGTTGATTTGCAGGAACATGGATCGTAAGCCGCTGACCCGGCCTGATCAGGTTACTGATGTTGTTCCATGATCGCACTTGCCATGCCCGGACATTAAACCATTCCGCAATATGTCCTACAGTATCGCCGGATTTAACCACATAGGGAACTGCCGCTGTGTTGGGCGGACGATTAGCACTGGGTGCCTGTGAAGCTGTCCGCTGACGTGCTTCTTGCGCTCTTGACGGTTCGTCGGCGCGTATCGCTACATCACCCCCGCCGGGTACGGGGATCACCAGATCCTGTCCGGGATGTATGACACTGCTGAGTCCTTCATTTGCCTGATACAAGGCTCTTACAGAGGTGCCATAACGATTGGCAATCAATCCCAGTGTTTCTCCTCTTCTGACCGAATGAATGACCAGGTTGTTTACTCGTTTATCTTCAGGAATTTCACGATACCCCTCCATGAACTCCTCTTTGGTGCCTTGCGGAATTTTAAGCGGATAGGGATTATCGCCGGGTGGAGTTGCCCATCGCAACAGTTCCGGGTTCAGGTCACGCAGTTCCTTTGTGGAGATACCGGCGGCATCAGCCAGCAGGCTGAGTTCAACCGAACCCTCAACTTCGACAACATCATAACTGTATAGCTCAACATCATACCCGGATTCGAAACCGAAATCCTCGGGATTCATGGCGATCAGTGTCGCTGCAATAAAACCGGGTACATAGCCACGGGTTTCCCTGGGTAGATGCGGATAAATCTCCCAGTAGTTTCTGACACCTCCCGAAAGCCGGACAGAACTAAGCATACGACGGGTGCTCACATTGTAATTGGCCAGTGCCATATGCCAGTCACCATCCCAATAATCATGAAGGTCGCGTAAATGCCTTGCCGCGGCCCGGGTTGATTTAACAGGGTCACGTCGTTCATCGACCCACCAGTTTCTCTCCAGGCCATACACCGATCCGGTCGCATAGATGAACTGCCAAAGTCCGACCGCACGGGCACTTGAACTCGCTGTCGGAACCAGACCGCTCTCCACCATGGAAAGGTGGATCAGCTCTTCGGGAACATCTTCATCCTGGAAAATTTCCCGCATCATTGGAAAATAATAAGCTGATCGCTCCAGCCAGCGCTCCATTATTTCGGGACGCCTCACAGTCAGGTAGGCAATATGGTTGTTTACCTGGCGATTCCGGATCAAAGGGACTTGCGTTGTTTCGGTTTCAAGATCCTCCGGAAGCACATACCGATCCTGATCAAACCAATCATCATCTTCTGCCATCATCATCTCCTGGTGAACCTGAAATATTTCGCCTTTTTCACTGACGATTGACTCACTAATGCCATAAAATTCCTGGTACTCTGTCATGACAGTACGATATAGCTCGGTAAACTGCCGGGTGTTCTGAATTTCCGGATGTTCATCCATCAGAGTCTGCAATGCAAGTAACCCATCCGTAATATACTCCTCGGCACTTACCAGGTCATTACTGATCTGGGCCTCCAGCGATAACAGATGCACCCGGTAGATATAGGCTAAGCGTTGCAATAGTTCCTGATCCAGCTTACCATTGGCTTGCTCCACTTCCCGGTGCTGTGAAGCTATGTTAATGCGGTCAAACCATGGTGCATCCAAAAGTTTGGTACGGTCCACCTGTAACGGCCTGGGCTCGATTTTTCGGTAATCGACACCTCTGTCGCGCTCATGTGCAATCAGTGACTGCGAAGCAAACATTACGAGACAGGCAAATGTTAGGACAATCTTTTTCATATTCTGTAATCCGCACCTGGAAAATGGTGAAATGTTGGGATATTAAGGGGGGAAACCGGCAAAACCAATAACTAAGGAAACTACGGTAAAACAGCGAGAAACAAAAGCTTTAACAAGCTGTTCTCACATTTCCGTCCATCTCTGAACAATAGGCAAGCGCCGGCCGGAACCAAAGGCTTTTGAGCTGACCCGGAGTCCCGGAGCGGCCTGTCGCCGTTTGTATTCGTTGCGGTCTACCAGTTTTATCACATCCCTGACCTGCGATGCCGGATACCCTTTCGCAGTGATCTCGCGTGCCGGTAGCTGTTGCTCGATATAAGCCTGCAATATACCGTCCAGAACGTCATACTCTGGCAGGGAGTCGGTATCTTTCTGATCGGGCCGAAGCTCGGCGCTGGGTGCTTTTTCTATCGTTGACCAGGGAATGGCTTCCCGCCCCAAACCGGTCTCATTGATCCAGCGTGAGATAGCGTAGACCTCGGTCTTGTACACATCAGACAGCACGGACAATCCGCCCGCCATATCTCCATACAGAGTGCAATACCCTACAGCTAATTCCGATTTGTTTCCGGTATTAAGAAGCATGTGACCAAATTTGTTGGAAATACCCATTAGGATGGCACCACGGGCGCGACTTTGTAAATTTTCTTCGGCCACGCCAAAGGGGCTATCCCCGAAGACCGGTTTCAGTGTATCCAGGAAGGCGTGATAGATATCACTGATAGGCAGTTCATGAAGGGTGATTCCAAGATTATCAGCCAACAGAACGGAGTCGGTCACACTTCCCTCAGAAGAAAACTTTGAAGGCATGGTCACACCAAGTATATTTTCGGCTCCCAGGGCCTCGACAGCAATGACGGCGGTAAGCGCCGAGTCAATTCCTCCGCTTAAGCCGATCACCGCCCGGTCCGGCATGCCACTTTTGCCGACATAATCACGTAATCCCAGCACCAGCGCTTGAAAAAGCCGCTCCTCCATGTCCGGAATCCGTTTCACTGCCGGACCAGACTCCGGAACAGCTTCCAGGCTTGATCCCTGCCAGTGGATGATCGCGGAATCTTCCTGAAAGGAAGCCATTTTCATCACCGTATTTCCCCGGGCATCCACAACCGTACTGGCACCGTCAAAAATCAGTTCCGTATTGGCGCCAACCTGATTGCAGTAAATAATCGGCAACTCAAAGCGCTGCGCGTAGCGACCAAGCATATCCTGCCGCAATTCCGGTTTGTATTTGGTGAAAGGCGAAGCCGATATATTAACCAGCACCTCGGCGCCATCGGCTTTTAAAGCTTGAGCGGGCTCATCGCTGTAGGTGTGATAATTGTACTCGTTCTGGTTGTTCCAGATATCCTCACAGATTGTTATACCCCATTTCCTGCCTGCCCATTCTGTTACATGAACCGCTTTATTGGGCTCAAAATAGCGGAATTCATCAAAAACATCGTAGGTGGGAAGCAATGTTTTATGGATCTCATCCACAAT
>CAYMBG010000076.1:0-5137 GCA_964388615.1 uncultured Chitinophagales bacterium
CGATCGTCCCTATGTTTACGTGCGGCTTTGTCCGTTCAAATGTTTCTTTTGCCATAGCTGAAAGTGTTGAGCATTCTTATTAGTTTTTCTCTTCAATAACTTCTTTTGCGATAGATTCGGGGACTGGCGCGTATTTCTCAAATTCCATAGAATACACCGCGCGCCCTTGTGATAATGATCGCAGGTTCGTGGAGTATCCAAACATCTCCGAAAGAGGAACTTCTGCATCAATCACAGAACCCTCCACTTTGTTATCCATTTTGCCTATGACACCTCGGCGACCATTCAGGTCACCAATAATGTCACCCATATATTCTTCAGGTGTTATTACTTCTACCTTCATGACCGGTTCCAGCAATATAGGAGATGCTTTCCTTGCCGCTTCTTTGAATCCAAGCTTGGCACACATCTCAAAACTAACTGCATCGGAATCGACATCATGGTATGATCCATCGAATACCCTGACTTTTACACCTTCCACATTGTAATTTGCAAGCACGCCAGTGTTAAGAGCCTGTTTGAAACCTTTTTGAACAGAAGACATAAATTCCCGGGGAATATTACCTCCCACAACTTGATCATCAAATTCAAATCCAGTGTGCCCTTCAATAGGCATGATCTCAAATTGAATATCAGCGAATTTTCCTTTTCCACCGGTTTGCTTTTTATAGATCTCTCTGTGGGTAATCGGTTTGGTAATTGCCTCGCGATATGAAACCTGGGGTTTACCAACATTTGCTTCCACCTTGAACTCGCGCTTCAAACGATCCACAATAACTTCAAGGTGAAGTTCTCCCATACCAGCGATAGTCGTCTGGGCTGTTTCATCGTCAACATTGACTTTGAAGGTCGGATCCTCTTCAGCAAGCTTGGCTAGTCCACTCGTCAGCTTGTCATTGTCGGCCTTGGTTTTAGGTTCTACAGCCAATTTAATAACCGGTTCAGGAAACACCATTTGTTCAAGTATAATCGGCGATTTTGGATCGCACAAGGTATCCCCCGTATGGACGGTCTTGATTCCAACAGCAGCGCATATATCTCCTGCACGTACTTTTTCAAGATCCTCTTTAGAGTTGGCGTGCATTTTCAACAACCGGCCTATCCTTTCTTTTTTACCAGTGGAAGCATTCATCACGTATGAACCTGCTGCAAGTTCTCCGGAATAGACTCGTATAAAAGTAAGCTTACCCACATAAGGGTCCGTCATAATTTTAAAAGCCAGCGCAGAAAAGGGTTCTTCAATACTCGTGCTACGTGTTTGCACATTTTCATTGTTGTCCGGATCAATGCCTTCGATCGATTTTACATCGAGTGGAGATGGCATATACTTGATGATCGAGTTAAGCAGTGTTTGTACACCCTTATTTTTAAATGCCGAACCGCATAGTACCGGTGTGATGCTCAGGTCCAATGTCGCTTTTCTGAAAGCTACTTCAAGTTCTTCAACAGAAATCTCCTCTTCCATCAGATATTTCTCCATCAAACCGTCATCATAGTCAGCGATGGATTCTATCATGATTTTCCGAAATTCATCCGCTTTTACCTGCAACTCATTCGGTATTTCAACTTCCTTGAAAGCTTTACCCAGTGTGGAATCATCCCACACAAATGCTTTCATACTCATCAGATCAACCACGCCTACAAAATCAGATTCAGCGCCTATGGGAATCTGTAAAGGCACAGGTGTTGCCTTCAATCTGGTTCTCATCTGGTCGACAACGTTGAAAAAGTCGGCTCCTGTGCGATCCATTTTGTTTACAAATGCCATTCTCGGAACGCCATATTTATTAGCCTGGCGCCAAACCGTTTCTGATTGTGGCTGAACCGCCCCGACTGCACAGAAAACCGCAATAGCCCCATCCAATACCCGAAGAGACCGTTCGACTTCAACTGTAAAATCTACGTGACCAGGAGTGTCAATGATATTTATTCGATGATCATCCCAATAACATGTAGTAGCAGCCGATGTAATGGTAATACCTCTTTCACGCTCCTGTTCCATCCAGTCCATTGTAGCGGCACCATCGTGGGTTTCACCAAGCCGGTGACTGATCCCCGTGTAAAACAGAATCCTCTCGGTTGCCGTCGTTTTCCCGGCATCAATATGAGCCATAATACCAATGTTCCGGGTCTTACGGATCTGTTCTACAATTTTCTTATTACTTGTTGCTGTAGCTGACATGAATTCTTATACGTGTGCTAAATTACTAAAAACGGAAATGAGCAAAAGCCTTGTTGGCTTCAGCCATACGATGCGTGTCATCTTTTTTGCGAACGGCACCACCTTCATTATTGGCCGCATCCATAATTTCTCTGGCAAGACGCGCAGCCATAGACTTGTCATTTCTTGCATTGGCGGAGCGGATTATCCATCTCATACTAAGTGCTGTACTTCTCTCGGGACGAACTTCAACCGGCACCTGATACGTAGATCCACCCACACGGCGACTTTTAACTTCAATTACCGGTGCTGTATTGTTCAGGGCATCCTTGAATACCTCAACACCCGTCTTGCCGGTTTTCTCCTCCACCACCGAAAAAGCCTGTTTAAGAATCTTGCGCGCAGTGGTTTTTTTACCATCTTTCATTAAGCAGTTCACGAAACGAGAGACTGATTTATCAGCAAAATCCGGATCCGGTTGTACTATTCTTTTTTCGGCACTTCTTCTTCGCATTGGTCAAATAACTATATAGTTAACATTACAAAACACTACTGCTTCGGGCGCTTGGTACCATACAAGCTTCTTCGCTGGCGACGCTCACCGACACCGGCAGTATCCAGGGCACCACGAACGACATGATACCGGACACCCGGCAAATCTTTTACACGACCACCGCGTATCAATACAATACTATGCTCCTGCAGATTGTGACCTTCACCAGGAATATAAGCTGTAACCTCTATCCCATTGGTCAGCCTAACACGTGCAATTTTTCGCAATGCCGAGTTGGGCTTTTTGGGCGTGGTTGTATATACTCTGGTACAAACACCTCGTCGCTGAGGGCAATCTTGTAGCGCAGGTGACGTAGTTTTCTTAGTTTTACTCCTTCTGCCTTTTCGGATTAACTGCTGTATCGTTGGCACTGTTCAAATTTGTTTGGTAATGGATGTTAAAGAGTTGGAAAATATATGGACAATACACCGACTATCGCAAGTACATTAATTCGATTATTTCATAAAAGTACCAAAACTCTCTCTTTTTTAACCCTTGAGACGATTCAGCACCCCCTACAGCAGCCCAACTCACAACTACTGATATATATCATAATACCAGTTTGAAGCTATCTCAAATTAAAGGAATCAGTCCCGCTAAAGAAAAAGCTCTTAACCAGGCCGGCATCAGCTCTCCTGCGGAACTGGCTATGTTATTCCCAAAAAAATACATAGATCGGCGAACTGTTCTTACAATCAATCAATTGCAAGGTTCGAATGAAAAAGTTACAGTTACCGGTACGGTCATTTCCATCCATGAGATTGGTTTTGGACGTAAAAAAAGGTTGGAAACCATCATTCAAGACAGCACAGGAACGCTAAAAGGTGTCTGGTTTAAGGGTATTTCCTATTTCCGCAAAATACTGAATAAGGGTGATCACGTTGCGTTCTTCGGTACGGTAAAACGTTATGGGCGTTATTTATCCATGGCACACCCGGATGTTGAGCAGATTCCTGAACTAAAGCATAACGATTCCTCAAACACAGGTAAAAACAGCAAAAATATATCCAGGATAGTACCTGTGTATCCAGGCAACCAATTTTTCAAAAAATGTTATATCAATTCTGCACTCCTTCAAAAATGGATATTATTTGTACTTAACACCTCATCTTTCCCCGAATTTCTTCCCGGCAGTCTGCTTGAAAAGCATGGCTATCCCGATCGTCAGACCGCACTACAATGGATTCATGCTCCGGAATCCCCCGTTCATCACCAAAAGGCACTCGAAAGATTTAAATTTGAGGAGCTTTTTTTGTTTGAACTCAGTGTGGTCACTTTAAAAAAGGGAGTATTTGAAAAGAATCCCGGACCTTTAATGCCGGAAACCCAACCGATAACCAGTCGTTTTTTTAATCATATGCTACCCTTCAAGCTGACCGAAGGACAAAAGTCAGCACTTGGAGTGATAAAAAATGATATCCGCGCTGGTCATCAAATGAATCGGTTGCTTCAGGGAGATGTGGGTTCCGGCAAAACGATTGTTGCCATAGGAGCTATGTTGATGGCCATGGACAGTGGATTTCAGTCAGTCCTGATGGCGCCTACTGAAATACTGGCTGAGCAACATGTGCTATCCCTTTCCAAATGGTTGACTCCGCTTGGAGTCAATATCCGCTTGCTTACCGGTCACCAAAGCAAATCACTAAGAGAGGATATTCTACTCGACATCGCTGGTGGAAGTGCGAATATTGTCATCGGCACGCATGCGGTTATCCAGCAGGGTATCCGTTTTCATCGCTTAGGAATGATCGTTATTGACGAACAACACCGTTTTGGTGTCTCTCAACGAGCTCAGTTACGCGAAAAAGGGGAAAATCCACACATCCTGGTGATGTCGGCCACACCCATTCCCAGGTCGCTTGCAATGACACTTTACAGTGATCTTGACATATCCGTAATTCGTGACCTCCCCCCCGGCCGTAAACCTGTTGTAACCCGCGTAATCAAGGATAGCGAAAGGCCTAAAGCTCATACATTCGTTTCAAAGCAAATCCGTGATGGCGGACAAGCTTACGTGGTCTTTCCACTTATTGAAGAATCCGAGGCTGTGGACCTGAAAAATGCCACAGAAGGTTTTGATCAATTGCGTATTGATTTTCCGGATGCCCAAGTAGGTCTGCTCCATGGGCGTATGTCTACCGAAGAAAAGGAATCAATTATGCAGGATTTCCATCAGAATCATATCCATATTTTAGTTACTACCACAGTGATTGAGGTCGGGGTTGATGTTCCCAACGCAACCATCATGATGGTTGAGCATGCTGAACGATTTGGGCTATCCCAACTTCATCAGCTTCGCGGTAGAATCGGCCGGGGTAAACGTCAAAGTTATTGTCTTCTGATGGCCGACATCAAACAAAGCAAAGAAGCCAAAAGTCGACTTGGAACCATGGAGGAAACCACTGATGGTTTCAAAATTGCTG
>CAYMBG010000076.1:5237-13713 GCA_964388615.1 uncultured Chitinophagales bacterium
GCCAAAAGTCGACTTGGAACCATGGAGGAAACCACTGATGGTTTCAAAATTGCTGAAGCAGATCTTAAACTTCGTGGTCCCGGTGACTTCCTTGGAACCCGTCAAAGTGGTCTGCCAGAATTTCAGTTTGCCGACATCATGAACGATCAGTTCCTTTTGGAGGTTGCAAAAAAGACTGCCAGTAAATTGATAGAAAATGACCCTGACATGAGAAATCCCGAATTGAGCGCCCTGAAAAAGGTTTTTATTCCTTATCTTGAAAAAAAGAAGAAATTTTTTCGAATGAGTTAAACCCTGCTGAACGGAAATAACGAGGCTCATCATGTGAGATCCATTGGGGATACTTCTCCAGATCAATTAATATTTCCTTTGAACCAAATCGTTTTTTTCCTTTGCAATCCATTAATGAAACCATTAAAGAAGTTGTCCAGGCGATCCTGCCGGTTACGGTGCTGGTGATTTTTTTACAATACACCATTATTTGGTTGCCGATGGAGGATTTTCTGCAGTTTATCATCGGAACGGTCATGGTAAGCGCAGGATTGATCTTTTTCCTGATGGGCGTGCATGTCGGCTTGCTACCTATCGGTGAATTGATCGGCAACTCGCTTCCACGCTTTGGAAAAGTCTGGCTGATCGTACTAATCAGTTTTACCCTGGGCTTTGTTGTTACCATCGCCGAACCAGATGTTCTCGTCCTTGCCAATTATGTCGATACGGTTTCCGATGGTCAGGTCAATCGTCACGTTCTGATCTACACCGTAGCACTGGGACTGGCCCTATTCGTTGGAATGGCTATCCTGCGTATCATATACAACATCCCCATTAAATACATCCTGACCGGAGGCTATGGACTTGTATTCCTGCTTGCCTGGTTTGTTCCGGAATCCTTTATCTCCATCTCATTCGATGCCGGTGGTGTGACTACCGGTCCTCTGGCTGTACCGTTCATACTTGCTTATGGTGTTGGGGTGGCTGCTGTCCTTGGTGGACGTAAATCTACCGATGATGGATTCGGATTGGTTGCTCTTGCTTCAATCGGGCCTGTCCTCGCGGTATTAATACTTGGAATTATATATGGATAACTCCACGGTAATTATGAACACGATCTCAACTCCCACTCTGTAACTTTTAATCTGCGTATGGATGTTTCGGTACTCAATGGGATTACAGATGTTATAATCGAAGTAATATTAGCTCTGGTGCCTTTAGTTATCTTTTTCCTGGTTGCTCAAGTACTCTTCCTGAAACTACCCTGGAAAAAAGTAATCGATATCATCAAGGGTATTATACTTGCTTTTATCGGACTGACTCTCTTTCTTCAGGGAGTTCATGTGGGCTTTGAACCAGCCGGAACCATGATGGGGGAAGTAATGGGATCCAAAAGTTACCGATGGATACTCATTCCCATAGGATTTGTCCTTGGTTTCGTGGCCACCATTGCCGAACCCGCAATCCGGATACTTAATCATGAAGTAGATAAAGTATCCGGTGGTTATATTCCTAAAAGCGTACTACTTTATACACTTTGCATTGGTGTTGGCGTTTCCATCGCACTTGCGATGTTGCGTTTGCTTATAGGCATTCCGATCATATGGCTAATACTTCCGGGGTATATTCTTGCGTTAATCATGGTTCAATTCTCAACACCAACTTTTACTGCCGTGGCTTTTGATGCCGGTGGCGTGGCAACCGGTCCCATGACTGTAACTTTCATAATGGCAATAGCTTTGGGGGTTGGAGACGTCATGGCAGATCGTGATCCGATGATTGACAGTTTCGGCATGATAGCATTAGTAGCACTTGCACCCATATTATCCGTATTAACTTTAGGACAGCTTTACGCATGGAAAGAGCGTCGTAATGATTGATTTGTTAAAAAACTGCCAAAAACTGATAATCAGCATTGTCAGTCAGCACAAAACTTCCAGGCTTATCAAGGCCTCAAAAAGGAAGCATGCCGAAGGAGCTACTATTTTACGGGGCCGTGGAGCCGGTACTGAAAAATGCAAAACTTTCTGGGGTATACCATTTGAGCCTGAAAAGGATGTCATCTTGACAGTGGTCTCCGACGAACACGCCGAGGAGGTTTTGGACATCATTTGCAAGAGTCTCAAGTTAAGCAAGCCTGGTAATGGTGTCGCTTTTATCTTGGATATCACCCGGTTTACAGGTGCGGTACATCTGCACAAAAAAAACCAAAAACCCGAAGATCAACCACTTAAAGCAATGGACCGAACAGCTCAATTTGAATTGATTATTTCGATCGTCAACAAAGGATTTTCTGAAGAAATCATTAATGCAGGCCAAGAGGCGGGCTCTGCGGGCGGCACAATAATCAATGGCCGTGGAACCGGTGTACATGAGCATGCGAAACTATTTTCGATCAATATTGAACCAGAGAAAGAAGTGGTCCTTACTCTTGTACCGGAAAGTCTGACTGATCAGGTATTGGAGGCCATCGTCAAAACCGGGAAATTGGATGAACCCGGAAATGGCATTTCCTTCGTATTAAATGTTGAGAAAGCAGTTGGAGTCAATCATCTTCTTGACCAAAAACTTTCTCAACAGTTAAATCAGGACTGAATCACTTATTCTTTTTTGGCGGTTTTGTAGAAGAGTGGCTACTAAGCATCTCCCCTCCGCTTTTCAAATCCAGTGGTATTGATTTCGTTGCCGATCCGGCGTAAACGGAGATGTGAGGAAATGGTATTTCGATACCCTCTTCATCAAACCGCTCTTTTATTGCCATGTTCAGCCCATTACGTAACTTCAGAAAATCATCTTTAGTGGCCCATGCCACAAATAGCAAATCGACAGAGGAGCTTCCGAATTGATCGAAAATGAGTAAAGGCCGAGGTTCCTGCAACGAGTATGGAATATTCTCTGCAACGTCAAAAAGTATATCCTTGACACGGGCCAAATCCTCTTTATAGGCAACTGAAATTTTGCAATCAACACGTCTGATAGGGAACCTGGTCATATTGATAAAATCTGATTTGATCATTGACTCGTTAGGTACCCTCAACAACCGATTGTCAAACATACGTAATTTAACCGAGAGGGTATCGATGGACAACACCACACCGACATTTCCATTAACATTCATCACATCACCAACGCGGAAAGACTGTTCTGCGATCAGGAAAAAGCCACTTATCACGTTCGAAACACTGGTTTGTGAGGCAAATCCCAAAGCAATTCCAACCACTCCCGCAGCTCCCAGCAAAGGTGTCAGACCAAACCCAAGATCATGAAGCACCATGATCAACAGAAGGGTTATTCCAAAATAAAAGACCATCTTTCCCGCCAGCATCCCATAATGGGGAGTATACTGCTTTGATATGTAGCTCTTTAGCGATCTGCGAATTAGCAGCAGTATTGTAAAACCGGCGACCAGTAATATGAACACACGAATCATTTGTAATAATCGTGCTTCTGTCAAATAAGCTTCAAAAAAATTTGTCAATACATCCATTATGCAACCTCCAAGGGAATGACCATTTGTTAAAGACCGGTGAAATTCAAATCACGCAACAGCCTGAAAGTACGGTTAGCAAAACTCTTCCTGTATGGCGAACGAGGAGCTGTAAGCAACCTCCCCCCCTTGGCTTCCATTGGTAACTCTCCCTTCATTTCAACAACACTGTCAGATTCTTTTGAATGATTTGTTATTTTTGTTTCATCAGTCCACATGATATCATCATGGATATAAATTGAAAGCCGCTCTGTTTTCAGGCAAATTTTTTCGAACTTCAGATCCGAATCACTGGTGTTTTGAATTTCAATCGGACACACGGCAAGATGGGGTTCAAATTGTTCTTTTTCCAGGATCCGACGCACAGTAGATGAAAGCGCATAAGAAAGCTCTCCCTCGGTGAATACTCCAAACCAGGTGCCTGAAAGAATGGCTGTCGGGATCTCTGCCACCACCATATCCGGATTTGATTCCGGTGATATCCGTACAAAAACCGGGATTTTGCAATATACACGAGCATTACTGCCTGGATATATCCGATACACATAATCCGTGTCCACCACAACTGAGCGATCCGGCATGACCGGAGAGAAAACAAACCGGTCATATGTTTCAGGTAGTGCAACACGCGTCCATTCCAATTCCTCCTGTAACGAAATACTTGCTTCGTTTGCTGTCTCATCACGACTCTCAGCAAACCAAACTTCATTGAGGATTTTTTTCAAATAGATCGTAAGGGATCCGACTTTGTGACTTACGACTTCTTTGTCGTTGAGTTGAACGGCACTCCACACAGAATTACACATAAGACATATCAATTTTTCACATATCGAATATTACCGTATTCTATGCTTAGCAACAAACAACTATTGCTTTCTTTTGCTTGCTCACTCATTCATAAACAACCAACATAACCTGTAAAAGCAATTCCTGTTTTGAATAGAATACTGTTTATATATATTGTATCAAAACCGGTTGATCACAGTAAATAGCAGACTTTTACAGATTCAAACCAGCGTTATATAGAATCTTAAAAACGGTATTAACCATCCTGAAATCAGAGAGGGTACCATGAAAAATGTCCGCATTTTAGTTCCTATCGACTTTTCCGAGTTAAGCGAGCATGCATTGCTTGCAGCCAAAGTTTTTGCCGAACGCTTTGAAGGCTCCATTACATTGTTTCATGCCTATATTCCGGTTACAGACCTTGACGGTTTTTACTATGTTGGCTCCGGGATAACACCTCATGAAAAATATACTGAGATTGAAAAAGTATTGCATGAGAGGCTTCAGGACATTGCTTTAAAATATATATCCGAAGAAGTTTTAACCGAACCTCTGCTCGATGTGGGCAATCCTGCCAGGGCGATCACTCACAATTCAAATAATTTTGACCTGGTTATCATGAGCACTCATGGCCGCTCGGGTTTCAGCAGGTTTGTCATGGGATCGGTTACTGAAAAAGTCCTTCGAATGTGCAGCAAACCGATGATCACGGTCACTGAGCAGTCAAATCTGGGCGACATGCGTTCCTTGCTGGTAACAACTGATTTTTCAGAAAACTCCCATCATATATTCCCCTTTGCCAACAGTATCGCGGAGGTCACGGGAGCGAAAGTTGACCTTGTTCATATCGTGAGTGATGAGCAGTTCTTCGATGCCGATGCTGCTGAAAAAACTGCCGGGATAAGGGAAAAAGAAATGGAACAACTTGCTGATACCCATTTCAAAAATATACGGAACCAGGTTCATCCTTCCGTAACTGTAGGTAAACGCAACCCGCATGTTGAGATAAAGAAGCTGGCAGAAAAGAATAATTATGAATTAGTTCTTATGTCATTGGTGGGCAGGACCGGCATCGACTATCTTATGATGGGTAGCACAGCTTCACATGTCGTCAGGTCGGTAAAAAACGCGGTCTTCACAGTAAATCCTCAGGGGATTAGCAGCGAAAAAGCAAAAAAGCTGCATTTCAGGAAACAGGATTCATAGACTATGTTACCCACTGAATGACAGACTGGTTTGATGTAATAAAAGCAGTGTTTTTGGCATAGAGGTTCATTTTTCTTTAGCGTCTTTTCAAAAAAAAGCCTCAGATGCAATTAAAAACGGATATTAAGTCCGATGGTTGCGTGAAAACGTTCGACAT
The DNA here is from genome assembly GCA_964388615.1 of uncultured Chitinophagales bacterium. Taxonomy (GTDB): domain Bacteria; phylum Bacteroidota; class Rhodothermia; order Balneolales; family Natronogracilivirgulaceae; genus SLLW01. The sequence continues at coordinate 10,865 of CAYMBG010000076.1, forward strand.
CCTGATCAGCGGTTTCAAAAAATGTAACCGGGGCACCGGTAGCTTCATCTTCGATAATACCTGTGCTTTCATCGACATAATACACATCTTCGGTAGTGCTCCAGATGCCGTATTGCACTGCAATATCGATATTCATGCTTTGATGCAGGCCGATTCCTAGTCCGGCGCTTAAAAACTGACGATCGTTCTCCTCTAAGTAAGCAATAGGATTACTCATTAATGCCCAGCCAAGACGTGGCTCAACCTTCTCGAAATGGGTAAAAGCGGCTCCGGCTCTAAAATCCCAAACATCAAGAAAGTTGTCGTTGATGAAATTGTTTTCCGATATCTGTAAACGCCGGTCCTGGGTGTCAAAGTCATCCAATTGAATGCTGCTATAGTTGATACGCTCAGCAGAAAAACTAAGATTAAAAAAAGGCAATCCCTTTGTTGAAGAACCAAGATATATCCGGCTGGGGCTTGTTACTTTATAAGAATACTCTCCACTCATATCAGAGCTTACAACCGGCCCAAATGTGTCACCATTATCCGCCTGCACCTGCCCATCGTAAGTCACAACATCCAAAAACTCAGTTTGTACAAATGCGTCAAATTGCTCTTCTACATTCCATCTTGTACCACTCTTGAAGCTTCCTCCAATATCCAGCATTGGTAATCCGGTATAAAGCAAACCGATAGCGGCATTCCAACCGACGGCATCAACACGAAGTTGTTCTTCAAAAAGCAACTGATCGATATTATACGTTCCCGTATTTTCCTCACCTGTATATAAAGGTTCTCCCGACAAATCCCATGCCGCCTCCTCAATAAAAAATTGGTCAAATTTGTAGTTTGAGACCGGCACACCAACAGAGACACCAATAAACAGATCTCTTTGAAACTCGGTCGCTAAAAAAAGACCGTACTCACCGGATTGGCCTCTACGAGTAGTTTCAGCGTATTGATCAACCCCTGCGAAACCTCCAAAATCAAAAACCGAGCGGAGTTCGCCCTCCGGTTCATCAATCGCAAACGTATTAAATGCGATATCGCTGGTGTAATCAGTCAAAAATTGATAGGTACGACTTGTAAAATCATTAAATGCGTTGATGTTATAGGCACTATTGAAATCAGCGGTCTGTGTATAACCTCCTCCGACAATCAGACTGCCAACTGCCGTTGGAACGCTATAGGCAAAACCAGCATGCGTTATTCCCGTTTGAGAATCATCAAAACTGGTGGTTTGTCCAATATAATTGGACTCTTGGGAAACATCTCTCATACCCAATCCCATCGAGAAATAGCTTGTCTGCCTTTTCGCAGCAACAGCAGGATTGATAAGATAAGAGCCAAATCCCTGCATTTGAGCAGCGGAGGAGCTTCCAAGTGCCAGGCTGTGCGCATCCTGCCCCGGCACCTGCCGTGATAGCCGAAGTGCATCAAAACTGTATTGAGCACCTGCTGACTGTAGTCCCGTAACACCTACTAAAAGTGTCACTATTACACAGAAATAACGAAGTTGGTAACGCATAAACTGCAAATGATAAAGGATTGGTATAACACCGAAGTGACGACGAATCAAAGTCTTGAAAGCGTAATTCAGCAACCTGAATTCGCCCATGGTTCCCGGGCGTTGCAGGGACTTATGTAGGAATCAAATCCCAGATTCAGAACACATGCATATTAATCATTGCGGCTGCGAGAGCTTGAGCCACTGCTTCCACTACTGCGGGAACTTCCTGATCTGCTAACAGATCCACTGTTGCCGCTGCTACGTGAGCTGGTTGTCCTGCTGACGCTACCGCTACTGCGGGTGCTTGTAGTACCTGATCTGCTGACACTGCCGCTGCTTCCACCACTGCTGGTTCTACTCACATTGCCACTGCTTCTTGTCGTGCCCGAACCGGTTGATCGTGTAGTGGTTCCGCTACTACCGGATGTTCTGCGGACAGTCGTACCCACCCTTCTGGTACTTGTCGAGGTCCTATCGGATCTGACCGTGCCAGTAGCACTTTGTGTCCTGGAAACCGCAGTACCACTTCGAGTAATGGAGGCGGGTCCTGAACGGCTTACGGATCTGGTCGCCGTACTTCTTGTCGCTGTAGTGCGTGCTGCATCTCTCGCAAGTTCGACCGACCGGGTGGCGGTAACACTGCCGCTTCCTCTTGTTGTTCGGACACGGTCTGAAGATATACCAGTAATATTGCGATAATTATACACTACAAAATAGTTAGGTCCATAAAAGGATGATCCACCCCAACCGTAGCCATGATAGGCCGGATACCGGTGATATCGTCCGTAATGAAATTGATTCCAACTGTAGGGATGGTGCCAGGAAGAGAAGGAATGCCAGGCCCAGGGCGAGTAGTGCGGATTGTAGTGTCGCCCATATCCATATGAAAAACCCATACTCCAGCTGGTACGCGGATAGGGTGCGAACCCGGCACCGTAACCAAATGAGCTTGTCCAGCGTTGCCGGCTGTAATCACGGTAGTAAAGGCCTGCATCGTACTGTCCATCTTCGTAACCAAGATCGTAAATATCCTGATCCGTTGTCACTCCCTGCTCTTGTCGTTCGGTATATCGCTCGGAGTCATAACGTGCTGGACGGTCGTCGGTCACATGTACCTGAGTATAGCACCCGGTCATCAAGAGGGATACAACCGCCAATGTGAGTACTGTTTTGAAATGTGTCATGATGAACTCCCTGGTTACTAGCCGGAAACGAGATTGCAAAGACGATCCACTGTGGATTCATCCCTTACCGATATAACGCTACTGCTGCTTTTTTGTTTTAAAACGACATACTGTTTACAAAAGGCTTCTTGTACTTAATATATCAAAATTCCTGAAAAATCGTTACCTCTCTA
>CAYMBG010000077.1:0-6709 GCA_964388615.1 uncultured Chitinophagales bacterium
GCTTTGTATGGTTTTGATTAACCGATTCTCCATCCGTGTTTTCAACATCATTGACAATCAGGTAATAGACCTCCCCTTCAATCAGGGTTTGACTTAGATCAAGGGTTACAATGTTATTGGTTTCAGATAGCGTTGCATTCTGAATGTTATTGTCAAATGAATCGTCACCGGCAGCATCGTTGGTCACTTCATAATTAGATACATCTTCGGATGTTTGAGAATCAAGATCATTATTGCTATCAAATACCACCTCAATCGAAGTAGGACTCAGGATCTGGATAGCCACAATATAGGGCCGATCGGTGATAATATCCGGTTCTCCGATCACATCACCGATCACATTCAGGTTAGTTTCTTGTTCCTGGGTGTAATCCGCCCCTTCCTCAACCGTCATATTATTGGTTACCGTGACATCAGTGCTTGCCGTTACAGTAGCATCTTCCGTGACTTCCACATCATAAAAAACAAATTCATCCCCGCCTCCCTTCATCTCCATATCGGTTTCACCATCAAACACCACCGTACTGGTTTCCGTACTGAAACTCTGAGTTCCGAACGCAACGACGTCACCCCGGAATATGATTCGGCAGCTACCGGCATTGAATGTAGTATTTCCCCCCAAATCAAAATTATCCTCAAAGATCATGGTCCCTTCTTCGCAGGAAAACACTTGATTACCGGTTAGCTTAAACTCTTCTTGAATGATGATGGTGCCACCGGCCAGCGAAGGATTATCTTTAATCGACAGTTCTCCAACCACCACAGTATCTTCTGACGGAATCTCGGCCCGGCCGTCCGTTCTCAGTTCAACGTCATCACCCTCTTCAGCGATGTTATTTCCTTGCCAGTTGCTCTCTTCAAACCAGTTGCCATTACCGTTAAAGGTCTGGGCGTAATTATCCTGAAAAATGCCACTTGCTCCAAGCATAACTATAATAACAAGAATCCTCCACAAGTGCCTGAGGACAGCTACCACCAGTAAGCTTTTTATGGGATAATCAGCATACGCAAGATGAGTAGTTGGTAAAGCAAGTGGGGTCAGTCGAATCGGTGACATATTTTTTGCGGCAAGAAGCCAGCCTGTTATACATAGTTCTCGGTAAGTTTTCTACATCTACATAAACTGTTCAAAGCAGTACGCTTTTCTTTTGTAAATGTTTACTTGATAACAATATAACGATAATCCGACTTCCCACTTCTATGTATAAAGTTAGAATCAATTAATCAAATGATTGATATTCGGACCCCCTTTTATTAATTACTATAAACTTTATTCCTTTAAAGAAATTCCTGCCAGGTTTTGCATCATACTCATTATACCCGGTTCACCCTGTTACAACCATCTAAAAAGTACAAATTCGCAGGGTTTGGCCATTCCTTTTTAAATGATTGTGAAATGCACGCAAGAACGCTTGACTCATATGATTAAGTAGTCTTAATCGATTGCAAGGTCATTACCCACAAATCATGTGATTTTCTCACAAAGGATTAAAAAAATTTATTCACCAAGTGACGGCAATCACTGGTTACAAAAAATTCGCAAGACAGGTAGGGGTTTCATACCCCGGGCAGATTTTCAACAACCAGAATCCAAACTCACAAGTGTTCGGTGGTGACCGTATAGCTGGTCTTGAAACTTCCTGATGAATGATCGCCGGTGTCGATCCGGCCGTAAAGTTCCAGTTCGGCGATGCCGCGATATCCGCCGTTGTCCGATTCGGTGTATGTCACCAACGAGGGATGGCCGTCTGTGGAAAGCGCGGTTTCATTGACTACGTTCCGGCTTATACGTGCTGTGGGCTCAAAGGAAATCATGCCACCGTTTCCGTCTGAAAGTTCTCTCTCTCCTCTCACATGAAGCAGCATCTCGCTGTGAGGATGCGACGGGATGGAAATCCGCCCGACACCCTGACTCTCTGCCGATAACTCTTTTGATTGCTCACCATTGATCCGCGCCGTCAAATATTCTACTTCATTGACCTGGGCCGGTTCAACGACCGTAACGCTTACATTCATGGTTGCAGAGGCTGACCCCGAGCTGTTGGGAGAGGAAGCCATAACCGTGTTTGCGAATAAGACAAAGGCGAGGATGGAGAGCAAAGTTTTCATTGGTTTTCCATTTATTAAGATTTCTTAATTAAATATAATCACCAGCGACCATCCCCGCAACTTTTTTATTAAGTTTTTTTAATAATTATGTATAAGCACAGCACACCCTCCCTACTAGTTTGTCATGCAACATTTTACAATGCTTTTAAATATTAGCATTTATTAATATATCGACTCCCACGCACCCTTTTCTGGAATTTCCCAATCATATTTCTTTTCCGGAACACAAGGAATGGCGGCTTGTGCAGGTGCTTTTATTGATATCTCTTAATATTTCTACTGGCGGGCTCCAGGCTCTCTCAACAACTCATATCTCTGGAATATTTCCGTAACCAGCCCGCTACTTGCCGGATTTCTTCTCGAAATCATGACCAATAACCCGCAGTAACCGGCTTAAACGGCTTTTCATCCGGGTGCGTGACACAATGAAATCCAGAAACCCATGCTCAAGCAGGTACTCGGACGTCTGAAACCCTTCGGGCAGGTCACGGCCTATGGTCTGCCGGATGACTCTGGGCCCCGCGAAACCGATTAATGACCCCGGTTCCGCCACATTGAAATCACCCAACATGGCATAACTGGCGGTTACGCCCCCGGTCGTCGGGTTAGTCATCACCGATATATACGGTACCCCCGCCTCATGTAACTCTCCCAGCTTGGCCGAGGTCTTGGCCATCTGCATCAGACTCAGTATACTCTCCATCATTCGCGCGCCGCCCGATTGCGATATGATAATCAACGGCCGCTTCTTCTCCCTGGCATGATCTATCGCCAGGCCGATGCGTTCTCCTACCACCGAACCCATACTGCCTCCGATAAAACGGAAATCCATGCACGCGATGACCACCTGCTTGCCACGCATCTCGCCGGTCCCCACTCGTACCGCATCACTCAATCCGGTCTTATGCTGGGTATCTCGTAACCGGTCTTCATATTTCTTGCGGTCTTTAAACGACAGCGGATCAACAGGCTGGATATGCTCACCGAGCTCCTCGCACTCCCCGTCATCGAACAGAATCTGGAAATAATCCTCACTGCCGATCGGGAAGTGATATCCGCTTCCCGGATCCACCCAGCAGTTCTCCTCGAGCTCACGGCGATGCACCGTCTCACCGGTGGTCGGCACTTTTACCCAGATCCCCTCGGGCATCTCTTTGGGCGATGTGGTGACAATATTCATTTTTTTCCGTTCAAACCAACTCATATCGCTTTTTTTGCTGTTTCGTATTCAGGACAATACGGCTTCAAGCTATCCCTTTCTCTGTTGAATGGAAATCGTTCCACCTCCCCAATAATAAGACTCTAATCGCTATATTGCGACATTTGCTGATAATTTTCTTTGGACAAGAGCACGTGACCTCCTCCGCTTTCTTTCCGCGGACCAACAACTACCGCTTTCCTTGCATGGTGTAGCGCAGGTATCACACCCCCCTCCAAGACATCGTAAATCGGGCTGTTCCCTCCCGGTGTCCGCTGTGACGGATTGCCGGTGAATACCGCCACGGCATGTAGTGCGGGCATCACAAAAACGTACTGCCCGCCATACCCCCAGGCAAACCAGGCGTCATAACCCGCGAATTCGTTTTGCCACCATAAGTAACCGTAATCATGATTCCGGTAGTTGTAGCTTACATCTTTCTGATGCCGGGTCATACTCTGCATGACCCACTCCGCGGGTAGCAGCTGCCGGCCGTCATGCACGCCCATCTGCAAATACAGTTTCCCGAATTCCACAAGCCCTGCCGGACTCAGCGCCATATTGTTTCCTCCAAAGTAGTAACCTGCCGGATCCCGGTCCCAGCCCCCGACACGGATTCCCATCGGATCGAACAGATACCGCTGAGCAAAGCTCCGGCTACTCATTTCCGAGGCCTCGGTTAGCACCGCCGAGAGCAGATGCGTATCACCGGTGCTGTAGCGCATCCGCTCACCGGGATCGCGTTCAAGCGGACCGCGAATGACATGCCCTACCCAATCACGGCTGGCTACCCAGGCTCCGTAATTGCGAAAACTGGTCGAACGAAGGCCGCTGGTCATGGTTAACAGATGACGGATAGTGATCTCCTCTTTTGCGGGCTCGTCACCTCCCCTGAAATAGTCCGGCAAATAATAGGCAACCGGATCGTCGACGGATCGAATGTAACCCCGGTCAATCGCGATGCCGATGAGCGCCGACATCACACTTTTGGATGCCGATTTGATATTCACCGGCTGGTTCCGGCTCCTGTTTCCGCGATGGACCTCCGCCTGTATTTCACCTTCCTGATACAGCATGAAGGAGCGAAGCTGCGGAATCTCACTGACCTGGTTTTCTACCTGTGACATGGTTACATGCGGCAGCTTCACCGGAATGGCAGACTGATCCCGACCCGCCGGGTCTTCCATAGCTCTCCCACCGGTTTCAGCAGACCCGGCACCATGCATCACCCGTGGATTTTGTCCGTCGGAATCGGTGTATCGGTCCACTCCCCCGGGTTCCGTGTGACACGAAACTCCTATCAGCAGCACCATCAATGCGGTCCACCCTCTGTATTTTCGCCAGTACGATTTTTTCATATTCATGTCATCCTGGTACATGGCATTTGTTTGCCTCAAATACCGGTGTAATATTCCGGCTCAAACGTGGCGGGATCGGCTTTTCGAATGACACGGCGCCATGCTTCCGGTTCTGTCTCAACCTCCAGCCATCCGAATACAGCGGCAGCCGAAACCGTCCCGGTCCCTGGAAAAGGTACCAGCCCTTCTGTATCCAGATCATGGGTGCCGGCCAATGCCGACAACCGCCCGGTGCCGGTACCGGCGAATGTCCGCCCCGATCTCCAACGTTTCAGTAACTCTTTCAGTTCACGGATCGCCACTTCCTCCTCCGGCTCCATCCGCACAGGAGCCTTTCCTCCCTGTTCGAACCCGAATCGCCAGGCCTGATGGTACAAATGGTTACGGCGGGCATCAATCACCGCGTCAACTACAATCGACCGCGAGCCATCCGCCACAACCTGCTCCGGGCCATCCGCACCGTGCCGGTCACCGGAGCCCCCTCTATTTTCCGCGGATACATATCCCATGGCAATTCCAGCCAGCGTATTGTAGGTAAAAAGCGGCACATCAAGCTGGAACAACAGTCCCTTCACCGCACTGCCGCCGACCCGCAACCCGGTATAGGAACCGGGTCCGCCGCTGAGCATCACAGCTCCCAGACCCGCCACATCCGTATCCGCCCGATCCAGCAGGTTCCTGATAAATACAAAGGTGCTTTCGGAATGGACCCCTTTTCCTTCCGCGCGTTCTTCCATGATTGTGCCGTCCGGCTGACGCAAGGCTACGGAGCAGACCGGCGTGGCCGTTTCGATGGATAAAATCGGTTTTTCTGTATGAATGAGACGTTTCACGTTATAATATGTTTGCAGGAACAGGAGCTAAAGCCGGCATACGGGATTGGTCACGAACCCGGATTGTCAGGGAATCTAAACACCTTATTCGTCTATAACAACAGTAGCCCGGCGTTGCTGGTTCACGCAGGGACCATTGCTGTCCGGGGATGACCGTCCCGGCAGTAAAACCGGATGTTATTCGTAACGCAGCGATTCCACCGGATTGACCAGCGCCGCACGTCGCGCCGGAAAGATTCCGGACACCAATCCGATCATACTCAATACCACAGTGGACATGATCATGGCATCGGTCGACAGTACCGGATTGCCCAGGAAATCGGCCGCGCCACCTTGCAGGTTCAGGCTTTGCACTCCGAATATCACTCCCCAGGAAATCATGACACCGGCCACACCTCCTATCACGCAAATAAACATCGCCTCAAAAATAAACTGGCTGATAATCTGGCGATTTCGAGCTCCGATCGCTTTCTTGATCCCTATTTCACGTGTTCGCTCCTTGACCACCACATACATGATATTGGCTACACCGACGCCGGCTATCAGCAGGGTAAAAAAACCGACGCAGAGCAGAAATATTTTGATACCCAGGTTGACCTGCGCAAGCATCTGCTCCGACTCGATGAAATCCCAAACCCGGATGGCCTGGCTGTCGGAGACATGAAACCGGTATTTCGCAGCCATAATTTCACGCACGCGGGCTTTGATTCGATCCTGATAGGCCGGATCAACCGGACGAATGACGATAGAGCCCAGATGGGAAGGATTGTAGACCTGGCGATAGGTGGTATGCGGGATGATGGCCCTGCGTGAGTCGGGGCCGTTGCTCATACCCATCTGCATTTTCTCCTGCATGATACCGATTACGGTGTAGGGATTCCGGTCGATCATCAGCCGGCTGCCAATCGCATCTCCCTCGGGAAAAAGCTGGTCAGCGACCTCGTGTCCCAAGAACACCACCCTTCTCTGCTCGGCAACATCACGACTGTTGATGAAACGGCCGCCCGCAACCGGATACATGGATCGCATATCCTCGAATCCGGCATCCACCCCCTCCATATGGGTATTGGTGGTTTCGTAATCGGAGCGCAGGCCCACACTGCGTCCGTATTGGGCGGAAATGGATGCAATCTGTGGGATCGAACGCTGCAAAAGATCAACATCCTCCCGTGCAAAACGGATACGGCGGCCGACATCCAGCCCCTCATAAG
>CAYMBG010000077.1:6809-13706 GCA_964388615.1 uncultured Chitinophagales bacterium
TCAACATCCTCCCGTGCAAAACGGATACGGCGGCCGACATCCAGCCCCTCATAAGATTCGCTGGTCTGTCCCCCGTAGAACATCATGATCTGGTTCCCGCCGCCGCGCATACCTTGCAGCATCTGCCGGCCGACACCCTCTCCAAAAGCCAGCAAGGTGACCACAGCGATGGTGCCCCAGCAAATGGCGATGACAGTGAGGCTGGTCCGCAGCTTCTGCTTGCGCAAGTCCTCGAAAAATTCACTGATGAGATTAAGCCACATGGTTTTGATCTATATTTAAAAGGGGAACGGTCATTCGTTTACATAATCAGGGCGCTCACCTCAGGCAGTCGACCACATTAAGCCTGGAAGCACGCAGAGCCGGCATCCAACCGGCGATAAGTCCGATGACCACCAGTACCGCAAAGGCAATCAGTCCGACCGAAGGTGTAAATTGGGGGGTACCCACAAAGTCCTGAATCGGGATGTACTGCATGAAATATACGATGCCCCATGCCACCACATAGCCGATAGCAGCTCCAAAACCGATCAACAGAAACGTTTCAGCAAAAAAGTGCGACAGGATAGTACGCCTTTTGGCGCCGGCCGCCCGGCGGATGCCAATCTCCTTCCTGCGCTCCTGGACCACCACGAACATGATATTCGCCACGCCGATACCACCGACGGCCAGGGTCACAAACCCTATCATTCCCATGAACCCGTTAAAACCGAGGAAAAAATAGGTGATAAATGACCAGAATTCGGCGGTATCCCAGATTAACAGGGCATCGGTGTCAGATGGATCGAAACGGTGGCGCTGTGCAAGAATTTGCTCCACCCGTCCCTTGACATAACTGTTATTTCGGGGGTCATCCACCTGATAGATGATATTATTAAGCAAGTCGGTCCCAAACATGGTAGAAAACGTCGTCATTGGTATAAAAGCGCGGTCGCGATCACGCTGGCCATAGCTGGAATCCTGCGTTTTAGGCTGCATCACACCGACAACCGTAAAAGGGGTTTGTCCCACCATCACCTGTTCACCGACCGGTTCCTGGTCCCCGAAGAGCAATTCGGCCAGATGGTCGCCGATAAAAATGACCCTGCGCTGATCCTCCATATCCCTTTTGTTAAGCCATCGTCCGCCCTCGCGGGCAAAGATATTGCGCATATCCCCGTAAACGACAGGGATGCCGGTCAGCTGCGGGGAGTTGCGACGATTGCCCCTTCTGAGCTCGGCGCTCCAGGTAGTGTATTCCGGGGCGATTTCACGGAGCTGCGGGATATGCTGTTCCAGGGCATGAGCATCGCTCTCACGCAACCGTATCTGTCGCCCGATACCGTAGCCCTCATACGCCTGGGTTGTCTGTGAGCCAAAAAGAAGCACAATATCCTCGCCCATACCACGCATGGTAAGCATCATTTGATCGCGAAAGCCCATGCCGAAAGCCAACAGGATGATCAGGGTAGCGGTTCCCCAAACGATTCCGAAGAGCGTGAGGAACGTGCGCAGACGCTGCGTATTGATCGACTGGAAAAAGGTTTTGAGGAAGTTCATGATCAGTTCGCTGTAAGTGTTTTAATCGGTTTTTCCAGGATGACATCGCCCTCCTGCAGCCCTTCAATCACTTCAACATGGATAGCGTCGCTGAGTCCGAGGCTCACTTCGGTTTCCAGTCGGCCGTTTTCACCGCGGCCGGGTATTTCCACTATGCTTTTGTCATCTTCATAGGTAACCACCCGTTCGGGGATCAGTAACACATCCTCGCGTTGCTCGATAATCACATTCGCGTTGGCCGAGTAGCCGGCACGCAGCTGATGTCCCCCGGTATCGGTAATACGTATTTCCACCGGAAAAACAGTGCTGTTGTCACGCTCGGTGGCTTTAAGGGATATTTTCACCAGCTCACCACGCACTTCGGCAGCGGGGATGGCGCCGATACGGATTTCGGTTTCCATGCCCCCGGCAAGTTTGCCCACATCAATTTCATCCACCGTACCCTTGAAAAGCAGGTCATCCATCCGGGCCAATGTCATTAACGGGGTACCGGCCTGGTAGGAGGTCAGCGGGACAATCGGATCGCCCACATCCACTGTTTTCTCCAGAATAAACCCGTCGGTAGGCGCCTTGACCACACTTTCGATGAGGGTTTCACCGATCATGATACGTCCTGACTCAAACAGTTCCAGCCTCTCACGGTTCAACTGAAGCGTGATTTCAGCCTCGCGCATCCTGCTTCGCAGCTCCTGATATTCCCGGTCGGAAATCATATTACGCTCCCGAAGCTGCTCCATACGGAACATCTCCTGCTGAAGATTCTCCAGGTTCACCTCAGAGTACTCAACATTGCGTTTGGCTTCGGCCATCTCCAGAGGAGTGGGATCGGGACGGATTTCAAGCAACGGATCCCCCTCATTTACATAGTCGCCCGATTCGGCATATACTTTGTTCACTACTCCCGATATCTTGGATTTGACCTCAATCTCGTTACGGGGTTCGATTTGCCCCACTGCAAGCGCATACTCTACCAGGTTTCCCCGCTCGACAACAAGCTGATTCTCCGGATTTCCGTTCTGATCACTGTTTTTGGGCCAGAAAATCCAGGCTGCGGCCGAGCCGGCGGCAGCAATAAATACAATAAGTACAATGATGCGTTTCATGGTTTGTGATTTTTTTAGGAGTCGGATAATACGTTCTTGCATAGTGGCTGCCATTGTCGTGAACTACCGGAGTGACGGATGCTCACTACAGTGACATAAATCGCGGCAGCACTCTGCTTTTGATCTCCTCTACGGCAACTCATCCCAAAAGGTTACCGTAGATTTTTTTTACATACTCCGGGATGTCAAACCGCTATCAAAAAGCGGCCCCAAAAAGCACAAATTGGACATTGTTTGAAAGGTGTAGTTTTTTTATTCTCCTTGAGCTTCAACAATTTCAATCATTTTTGCGGAATTTTACATCCGTGATCGCAACCCGAAAAAAAAACGAATCTTGAGTGCCTGTTTTTCGTAGAACAGCCATTTACCTACTCAAAAAACCAGAATAATTATGACTTCAAGAACAAAGATCCCTTTTTACGGGGCTTTCGTATTGCTTTTGATATCGCTATGCCTCCCTGCGCTCCACCCGGATACGGTGCAGGCTCAGTCCATTGAGAATATCGAGCAGAATGTAACCGAATTTACACTTGACAACGGATTGCAGGTGATCGTCATCGAGCGGGATGTCGCACCGGTTGCGAGTTTCGTTACCCATGTTGGTGTTGGCTCGGTGAACGAGCAGGTCGGCCAGACAGGCCTGACCCATGTCTTCGAACATATGGCCTTCAAAGGCACCAGTACCATTGGCACCACCAACTGGGAGGAAGAGAAACAGGTAATGGAACAGATGGATGAGGCCTATCGTGAATGGCTGATGGAATCCCGCAGTCCCAATCCTGATCAAGAGCGGCTGGATCTGCTTTGGAACCGTTTTGAGCAGTTGCAGGAAGAGGCGGGGGAATATGTCGTTAACAACGAATTCAGTGAGATTGTCGAGAGGGAAGGCGCGGTTGGCTTGAACGCTTTTGTTTCAGCCGATGAAACCGCATTCTTTTACAGCCTCCCTGAAAACAAGGCCGAACTCTGGTTCGCACTGGAAGCGGATCGGTTCATGAACCCTGCCATGCGGGAGTTTTATGTAGAAAAAGATGTGATCATGGAGGAGCGGCGTGACCGGGTCGATAATTCTCCTTTCGGACGATTGATCGAGGAACTGATCTCTACCGCTTTTTCCGCCTTTCCCTACAAAAACCATCCCATCGGTTGGCCATCTGACATCGAAGCGGTCACCATTCAAGATGCCCGGGAATTTTACGAGCGTCACTATGTACCTACCAACTTGACCATCTCGGTAGCCGGCGATGTGGATCCTGAACAAATCCGCTCCTATGCCGAAAAATATTTCGGCCCCATGCCGGAAGCCTCTCCTGCCCCCGGGGTAATGACCATTGAGCCCGAACAGCGAGGGGAGCGCCGCTTTGTGATAGAAGAAGACAGTCAGCCCATTTTGTTGATGGGCTACCACAGTATGGATATGAACCACCCGGATGCCGTGGTGATGGATATCATGAGTGGTGTGTTATTTGAAGGCCGTACTTCCCGCCTGTACCGGCGGCTGGTCACCGACGAGCAGAAAGCCCTTGAAGTGGGCGGTTTGAACGGATTTCCCGGCAACCGCTACCCCGGCCTGTATCTCATCTATGCCGTCCCCAATCAGGGAGTCGACCTGGCCGATATTGAAGAAGTCATCTACGAAGAACTGGACCGCATTCGTGAAGGCGATCTGACCGAAGAGGAGATTGAGCGTGTACGGACCAATGCCCGGGCCTCGGTCATCCGTGGACTCGCTTCGAATCAGGGCATGGCACTCAATTTCGCCCAGAATCAGGCACTGCGAGGCGACTGGCGGGCCATATTCAGGGATCTTGATGCCATGCAGGAGGTTACTATTGATGACCTGCAGAGGGTTGCGGAAACCTACTTTCGCAAACAAACCCGTACTGTCGGTACCATTCAAACCAGGGACGAAGCCTCGGCCTCCCGCTAATGATCACTTTTTAACAAACTATCATAATGAGACAAGCAACGTTTTACCTTTTCATTCTTTTGCTGATGGCCGGTTGTGGTACCACTGATACCGCCCGGCAGCAACCCCACGAAAACCTGTCCTTTCCGGAATTGAAAGACTTTGAGGTGCCGGAGCCGGAACAATTTACCTATAACGGTATCACTTTTTTCCTGCTGCAGGATGACGAACTCCCCCTCATAAACATGAGGGTTATGGTGAACGGCGGTTCATGGATGGATCCTGCCGACAAAGCCGGTCTGGCTTCGATCACCGGTACCGTCATGCGATCCGGTGGTTCGGAGCAATATCCCGAAGAAGAACTCAACGAACTGCTGGAAAACCGAGCGGCCAGCATGGAAACCCGTTTCGGGCTGTCCACAGGTTCGGCTACTATGAACGTTTTGAAGGATGATTTCGACCAGTTGCTACCCGTATTTATCGACTTGATCCAGAACCCGGTTTTTCCCGAGGAACGGCTGAACCTGGCCAAAACACAACAGCGTACCGCCATTTCACGTCGCAATGAAGAAGCTTCCCAGATTGCCTCACGAGAATTCCGCAAACTGATTTATGGAGAGGAATCGGCCTATGCGCGTACTACAGAGTACGCTACTCTGGAGAATATCACGCGGGATGACCTGATCGCCTTCCACCGCGATATTTATCAGTCAAATAACATGCTTGTCGGTCTGGTGGGAGATTTCGATCCCTCAGAGATTCGATCAAGACTGGAAAATGCGTTTGGCGTCATTGAACAAGGTGAGCCGGCCCCTACCGATTTGCCTGATGTCGATTACGAATTCGAAGAGGGCCTTTACTTTGCACACAAAGGTGATATGAACCAGAGCCAGATTCGGATGGGACACATCGGCGGTTATCGTGACAATCCCGACTATGCCGCTTTACAGGTTATGAATCAGATTTTGAGCGGCGGTTTCTCCGGGCGCCTGATGCAGGAGGTAAGGACCGAACTGGGACTGGCTTACGGCGTCTACGGCTCTTACACCAGTAACGTACGCTATCCGGGAGTTTTCTTTGCCGGTTTGAGCACGTCCGCTGAGACAACCCATGAGGCGCTCGAGGCCACTATGTACCAAATCCGCAGACTGCAAGATGAACGGGTTTCGGAACAGGAACTTGCCGAAACCAAAGAACGAATCTTTAATCGTATCATTTTCCGCTATGACAGCTACTCAAGCATCCTTAATGAGTGGATGAACAATTACAACCTCGGACTACCTGAAGATGCCTTTGAACAATACATTGAGGAGGTACGCGAGGTCACCGTGGAGGACATTTATCGCGTAGCCAATGAGTATCTGCATCCCGATCAGATGGACATACTGATCGTCGGAAACAGGGACCTTATTGAAGATCAACTTGCGCAGATGGGACCTTATCACGAGGTGGACATCACCATCCCCCGTGCCGAAGCAGAAAGGGCCGCGGTCGAAGGTGACGCCGAGGCCGGAAGGGCCTGGATGCAAAGAATGGCGGATGCCCTGATCGAGGACGGTACGGAGTTTGAAACCATTATCCTGGAAGGAACCCAGATGGTACAAACCCCACAGGGTGAAATGTCGCTGGGCGTAACATCTGAAATAACACTGCCGGATGCTATTGTCCTGGAAATTTCAACACCTATGGGCAGTCAGATACTCGATATTTCGGGTAGCAGTGGTGTCATGCGCATGGGCGGACAAGAGCAGCCGCTTCCCGATAATGCTGTCGAGTCCATTCAAACCGAACTCAAAAGAAACCCCCTGAACCTTGCTCTAAACGCTGACAGGATCGAAGCTATCATGACAGGAACCGATGGCGATATCATCGAACTCTATCTTGGCGACGACTATGACCTGAACCTCAAACTTGACTCCGAAACGGGTCTGCCGGTTGAGATGCACTACACCCAATTCGATCCCGAGCAGGGACGCGATATCGAAGTCCGGCTGGAACTAAGCGATTGGAACGCAAATGACGGCATCCAGGTAGCTTACGACCAGAAACAGTTCAGTGGCGGTGAGCTTTCCAGTCATACCGAATACACACGTCACACCCTGGAGTAATTATCCGGTTGCAAACCTGAAACAATAATTTCCTTTTTCATTGGTTTATGTAATTACCAAAACTTGGAAGAATCTTTTTCGCAATTTCGAATGGTAGCTGATAAGTTGTATATTATCAGCTACCTGCTTAAACGATTTTGCAAACGGATTGGGATTTTCAAACTTTTGTGTATATTAATTAACCATCTTTCATAAAGACTTGCATGTATGATCGGCGTTGATCGCCTGTTATCATGAG
>CAYMBG010000078.1:0-13665 GCA_964388615.1 uncultured Chitinophagales bacterium
ACGCTTTATTTTACTCAGGGTGTTCCCTATGTAATAGTCATGTTCGTAACGGTAGTTATGTACAACCGGCTTGGGGTATCCAACACGGAAATTGCGCTTTACACCAGTTGGCTCTATCTGCCGTGGGTGATAAAACCACTGTGGAGTCCCCTGGTTGATCTGCTGAAAACAAAACGCTGGTGGATTGTGACCATGCAGCTGGTCATTGGAGCCGGCATGGCGGGTGTTGCATTGACTACGCCCTTACCCGGTTTCCTGCAGTTTACGCTGGCTTTTTTCTGGCTGATGGCTTTCAGTTCGGCTACTCATGATATTGCAGCCGATGGTCTGTACATGTTGGGGCTCAGTAAGCATGAACAAGCGTGGTTTGTAGGTGTACGAAGTACGTTCTATCGTGTTGCTATGATAACAGGGCAGGGTGCACTGGTCATTTTGGCCGGATTTGTTGAAAGTGTCACGGGTCTGGATGATGTGGATATACAAGCCCGGTCCAATCCGGATATGGAGATTGCCGAGGTGGTTCATCCCGGACAAATGGAGGTAGAGGGTAGCGAGGAACCGCTGCATATTGTAGCCAGACCGGAAATACTGGAGATCAGTACTGAAAACCGGTTACGCTCGGAGGTGGACTCGATCACGACATTCGCTCGTGAGTGGAACCTCGAGCAGGGTTTTAATCCCGCCTTGGAAAAGGATCTTGCTTTGCAGGAAGCCGAGGAGGAAGAAGAGCCGGGCTGGTTCCGGCGAACGGTTATCCATCCGATTGAGGGGTTTATCGAAACCCGTTTTGGAGCCGAGGAGGTGATTCATGATACGGAGTATACCGGCAATATCGGCGTTGTTTACTTTCATCTTTCCGGTCCACCTGATCATGATGAAGAGGTGGTTGTAAATTTTGGAAGGGTTCGGGGTGATAAAAGCATATCTCTTGTGGAGGGGAGTTATTTTCGTTTTACCAGGGAGAACTGGGATGTTCCGGGAATGGCGGTAATACAGGTTGAAGATCAGCTTGACTTCGTCAGTTCGGCCGTTTTCCAGGTGCGCTCCGGCAACATACCCTTGGCCTGGTCCATTACGTTTTTCTTTCTTGCCGGTATGTTTGTGGTTTTTGTGATCTATCACCGATGGTTTCTGCCGTATCCAGCCACTGACAAGCCGGCAACCCGTGATCCTCAAAAAAGCATTTTCGGTGATTTTATCCAGACATTTGTACTCTTTTTCCGAAAGGATCGCATTATTGCAATACTGGCTTTTTTGTTGCTCTATCGATTTGCGGAAGCACAGATTGTACGGTTGGCTTCCCCGTTCCTGCTTGATCCTCAGGAGTTGGGAGGGCTGGCACTTACAACCGGACAGCTTGGCATGGTTTACGGTACCGTCGGTCTCTTATCATTGATGGTAGGGGGGATTCTCGGCGGCATCATGGCAGCTCGTCACGGACTCAAATTTTGGCTCTGGCCCATGGTTTTCGCGATGAATGTGCCTAATCTGGTGTATATCTTTTTGTCCCAGTATTTGCCGGACAGTCTGGTAGTGATCAGTGCCTCTATCGCGCTTGAACAATTTGGTTACGGTTTTGGTTTTACCGCCTATATGCTTTTTATGATCTATGTCTCGGAGGGAGAGCATAAAACATCGCACTTTGCGATTACCACCGGATTCATGGCACTGGGTATGATGTTACCCGGGATGTTCAGCGGATGGATTCAGGAGATGATTGGTTATCCCAACTTCTTTATCTGGGTGATGATTGCGACGATTCCCGCCTTTATTGCCACCTATTTTATTCCGTTGGATAAGGACTTTGGCAAAAAGAGCAACGGAAAGGAGTAGATGTAAAAGATAAAAAAAACACCTGCCCGTTTTTGATACAGGCAGGTGTTTTAAGAGCAAGGCGTTATTATGCGTTATTGGTTGACACGCAAGCAAAGCGTATTAGAGTGATTCGGATATCGCAAGTAAGAGCCAGGAGCCATGCTGAAGCCATTGTTCCGACCAGCGCCACATGTGGCTCACATCGTCACCGTAGGGATGTGGCCGGAATGCGATATCATCTTCCTCGCCAAAACCGGCAGTAATGCCATTAAGTACACAGCCGGTGACATTCAGTTCTTCGTAGTTTGAATAAGAGGGGGCATAGGAGGGGTTGTTATAACCCCGGCCATGTAACATGGTCATGTTGTAGGGATTGAGACCCAGTATCCAGTTGAGTTGATCGGCAGCATATGCGGAAGCTTGCTCAACCTGTGAATCCTTCAGGTAGGGAGCCGCTTTATGCATCGCGGCTGCAAGAGAAGCCAATCGGGCGTTTTCACCTTGCCACCAGTAGCCGGTCTCATTATTCTGAGGAATAAAGAAAGAAGTCCTTTTCTGATTCTCATTAACACCTTTTACATATTGCCGGGCGTATCCGAAAGGGTTGTTCACTTCATTTGTAACAGCCAATTCGAAATCTACAGAACGCTGGATGGACGCAATCGCCTGGTTGCGGTAGGAGTCATCTTTTTCCAATTCCAGATAGCGTACCAGGGCAACCATCGGCAGTCCGGCTTCGGCAGCATGGAAGAAGGGGCGCTCATCCGCATCGTCAGCTCGCCAGTAGCTTTGCATGTTATCATCATCGGTCAGGCGATTGGTCAGGTTTTGCATGCGTGCTCTTGCGGCATCGAGATATTTTTGCACGGATGTGGCATTATAAAGCTCTGTTGCTGCCATAAGTGCGGTATAATCGTCAATCATATTTTCCTGACCATCCCAGATGTGCTTCCGGTTATGCACTTCCAAGTGGTCAAAACCCTTCATTGCGGCTTCAAGATATTCATACGGGGAAAATTCGCCGGAGTATCCTTCCGCATACATCCTGGCAAGAGCAGCGATGCTCATCCCGCCTCCTTCCCGGTAGCCGGCCTGATAATACTTGTTTTTAAAGCCTTCCTGACCAATATAGGCGGATATTTCCCTTTGTTCCGGGATCCATGACCAGTTGGCGAATACATTAATGTAAAAATATCCTTCGGGATCCTGCATTCGGATCAGCCAGTCTGCGCCATGTGTTGCCTCGTCAACAAGCATCTCTTTAAGCACATCGGCATTGTCACCCTGATATCGTCCGGCATTTTTCCTGGCTTGCAAGAAGTTCCAGACAACCATCGGAGCCTGCTGGGGATTCATGAAATTCGCATAGCTGAGATGGCTCAGATATTTCCCCCGGTCGCCGGAGGCATCATACCAGCCACCACTGACATCAATCGTATCCTGGCGTTCACCGAAGAAGGTCATATTCTTGTCGGTTTCGTTGAATTCGTCTGCCGTCCTTTGTGAGTTCACTCCTTCCACAAGTACTTGCAGGGTGTTTTTGGCAATAACTTGTTCCTCGATCGTAAAGGGCAGGCTCTCGTGTCTTACACCGTCGTATTGCGTAACGATTTTGTATTCGCCGGGCCTGTCGAGCTCGGTGAAATCCGCCGGAAAGGCGTTTCCGGTGTGCCAGTTTGCAATAGCACCACCTTCATGAAACCGTCCTTCGTATACGGTATTACCAGTGTCGTCCAGAATTTGATAAGACTCCGGAGGAGTTTGGGCGGCGGTTTGGAAAATTGCTTTTTTGGCTTGGCCGGGCTCATAACCCAGGTGGTTGACCAGTAAAATGTTTTCGGAATCAGTGGACATCTTTTCTGCGATATTGTTTGCTAATGCCATGCTGTTACATGTTGCAAATAAAATAAGACCAATAAAGAGGTTTTTCATAAATAGTATCATTAGGGTTTATCCGGTTGAAAAAAGTTGCGGTTCTGATTATTCAGAGTTAGGGGTGGCTGGACAGAAACGGGTTGCCTTAATTACCCTATTTAATTAAAAATATTCAGACATACCGGAAACTTCCAATTATATAGGGTATAAACAGTAGTGGGACCGCTCCCAAACATGATTGCCAGGCAGGTCGCCGATCGTTATCGATACAGGTAATATTCCTCAGATTGATCTTGAAAAGAAGCTGCGTCCTTGTTCAAGAAATCATGTAAATCACTGTATCGCATGTTCTCCATGAATATTTCACGGACTTCCGAGGTTCCGGCGACGCGGTCGAACATGCGAATCCTGGCATCAGAGGCCATTTCAAAGGGGTTTTTACCGGGATACAGTTTATGATGTGCTTCAAGAAACCGGAAACCAAGAGCCATAAGGTTTAAATCATGATAGTCTGTGACATGGATCTGCACGCCTTGGAGCCGTTGGCCCTCGTCGCGTCCGTAGAACGGTCGCCAGGAGACCGGGCGGAAAACAACTCCGGGAAAATCCCGGGCATTCAGTTCATCGGCCAGTTCATCGGCATCGATCCATTCGGCGCCAAACACTTCAAAAGGCAGGGTATAGCCCACGCCCTCCGAAAGGATTTGCAACTCCCCGAATATTCCCGTGATGACATAAAAGATGGGGGACCGGGTGTGTGGGATATGGGGTGATGTAGGCACCCAATGCAGACCGGTGTCGTCAAAGGTCATGTCACGCCGCCATCCTTCCATGGGAACCACTGTCAGGTTAGCCAGAGCGCCGTCTTCCAGCATGTTTTCCCCGTTAAGCATCTGTGCCAGTTCGCCAACCGTCAGGCCATGGACATAGGGGATGGGATACTGGCTGACAAACGAGAAATAGCCCTCCTCGGCAAGATTGCCTTCAATTCGCTCTCCACCAAGCGGGTTAGGCCGGTCAAGTACAACGAAGTCTATATTTTGTTCGGCGGCCGCTTCCATGGTCAGGCCCATGGTGCTGATGTAGGTATAGGAACGGGCACCGATATCCTGAATGTCATAAACCAGTACATCGATATCTTCAAGCATTTCGGTATCCGGTTTTCGGGTGGGGCCGTATAACGAATAGACAGGCAGGCCGGTACGCTCATCATTATAGCTTTCCACATAGGCGCCGGCATCGTAATCGCCACGCACCCCGTGTTCGGGTCCAAAGAGGGCCACCAGGTTGACCTGTTCGGCCTCATGGAAGATATCGACGATGGATCGGAGGTTGTGGTCCACGCCGGTGGCATTGGTGATAAGTCCGACCCGGCGATCGTGCAGGAGATCAAAATCCTGTTCAATGAGCACATCGAGTCCGGTGGCGACGGTTTGATTGGTTTCGCCGTGCTGATGGCTGTCGCTGTCCGTCCGGCAGGATGTAGCTGCGAAAATCATTACAAAACAGAGTGTTAGAATAGATCTGGAATATTGCATATTTACAAGGAGTAGTTGTAACTAAGATGAATGGAAAAAAGAGGTACCGGTTTTATGTGTTGCCAAAAGCGACATATGATTTTTCAAGAAACTTTCGATACAGGATTCAAGCCGGATAGGATTCAAACCGGTTTCGGAACTCCAAAATTTCCGATAATTCGAAATAGGCATCAGGCGTGCTTTGAAACAATATTTATGGTCACAAGATATCTTGTTTGGGTATTTGTGATAAATTAATAAAATCGGGAACAATCACCGCATGAACGTAAAGATTGCTATAGCCGGGAGTTATGGTGTTCGTTTTCTACCACCCGAACTCCGGATGGTTCGGATGAAATGAATACCGATTCGGATTATTCGGGGGCATACCTCACTCTGCAAACAAACCGAGAGGTGCTGGAAGGGCACGGGTTGACCTTCACCATTGGCCGGGGCAACGATTTGTGCTAAACGGCGGTACACATGGCCGTTTCCTGGTAATTATCGGTTTATCATTCAATTCAACGGCTCTAACCGGTAAAGTCCGCCGCTGGATTCATCCGTCAATACATAGATATTACCATCCGGACCTTCTTTCACATCACGAATTCTGCCAAGCTCATCGCGCAGCAATTCCTCCTGGTGGATGACCTCTTCCCCATCAATAACGACACGCCGGATGTGCCGCTGTGCCAGAGCTCCAAGGAATATATCCCCTTGCCAGGCGGGAAAGTTATTGCCGGTGTAAAAAGTCATGCCGGATGGTGCTATTGAAGTCGGTGACCAGTACACCAGGGGGTCGACGATTCCGGGATCTTCATGCGGGTCAACACCGATCGAGCGGCCACTGCCATATTCGTCGCCGTAAGTGGCATCCGGCCAGCCGTAATTCCTCCCCGGTCTGATGATATTCAGTTCGTCGCCTCCCTGCGGTCCGTGCTCATGCTGCCATATCCTGCCGGTTTCGGGATGGATTGCCATTCCCTGGGCATTGCGGTGTCCGTAGGAGTAGATTTCAGGAAGTACATCATCGCGATCGACAAACGGATTGTCGTCAGGGATGGTGCCGTCATCATTCAGGCGAATGGTGGATCCCGCCGGATCATTCAGATTCTGCGCCGGTGAACGCCGGCCCCGATCACCGATGGTAATCACCACCGTTCCGTCGCCCGGAAACGCGATTCGGGAACCGTAATGGCGCCCCGGACTCTTATTCGGTTCTTCGGTGTACAGCATTTCGAGGTCGGTAAGCGCACCGTCACCAAGGCGTGCACGGCTCAGCGAGGTGCCGGTATTGCCGTCGTCGGATGCCGACCAGGTGAAATAAATCCAGCCGTTTTCCTCATAATCGGGGTGGATAGCGACATCCAGCAATCCGCCCTGACCCGTTGCATGGATTTCCGGTAAACCGTCAAGTTCGGCTATAGAACGGTTATCGACCAGGTTTATACGTCCAGGCCGTTCGGTGATGATCATGCGTCCGTCGGGCAGCCAGGCCATCCCCCAGGGATTTTGCAGGTCATCGATCACTCTTACCACCCGAAAAGAGGCCTCCTCGGAATCCACCCGGTCGAGAACAATTTCTTTCTCCGGAAACGCGTCTGGATCCACGCTCAAATCATCACTGCAGGAGCCCGCTGTAAAGGCGGGCAATAACAGGCAAATTGCCAAAGTTGTGAACCATCTTTTATTTTGTATCATGGAATTCGGTCTCGGTTTACGGGTTTTAAGCTCCAGAAAATTATAGTATGATAACATCTGCAGGGGAAAAACCGTTTGATGCTCCGTTCCTTGCAAAGGAACAGAGTGGATCACATACCTGCCTCATTATGCAACCTTAAAAGCAAGTTATTTCATGCCGCAATTCCTTCAGACGCAAGACGGGTTATCGATCGCCTTTCAATACCTTCAGGGCGAGCCACCCGTGGTGGTATTCCTTCCGGGTTTTTTCTCTCATATGCAGGGGACCAAGGCGCTCTGGCTGGAGCAGAAATGCCGTGAGCGGGGTCAGGCTTACCTTCGATTCGATTATCGCGGTCATGGGGAATCCGGCGGTCGATTCGAGAACGGGACCATCTCGGATTGGCTGGAGGATACCTTGCTTGTGCTGGACCATGTGCCCGAAGGACCGGTTACCATTACTCGTCGGCTCATTGAAGATGGGGAGCGGCATTTGCTGCTGAATCGTGAACGGCTGGATCTTGACATCCCGGTCCGTTTGATCCATGGCAAAAAAGATGCCGATATTCCGTGGGAAACATCGCAGGCCTTGCAGCGGAAAATCGGGGAGGAGCGGTGCGAACTGATTCTGGTACCCGACGGCGAGCATCGCCTGTCACGTGAACAGGATTTGGAGTTGATCGACCGGGTGGTGCGGGATGTTCTTGTCAGGCTCGGCAGTATATAAATTTTTACTCGAAAAATGCGTTATTTCCGGAACCATTTACTGTTCATGCCGGGACTGTTAACATGACATGGGTAACATGGGCATTCCATGTGTAGAAGCAGTAATGAATACCATGAATAGAATACTCTGCGATACCTTCACAATGAACAAAGGAATTATTATATGGATGGTGCTGGCGGTCGCCGGATGCGACCTTTTCAGTGCGAAAACTTATACCCCGGGCGAATCTTATCCTTTGACGGAGACCTATTGGTGGCTTGAGGAGTTCGACGAGGTTGACGGTTTCGGAGAAGAGGTTGAAGCATTTGGTGAAGGTCGGGTAGTAAACAGGCCGCTGCTCCGGTTACTGCCGGATGATGCAGTAGACTCCGATTCCCGGAAATTAATCGGAGGTGGCTCCTTCTGGTTTTCGGGGGATACCGTGACGGCCGGAAGTAATTCTTACAGTGCCAGATATCAAACGGACAACTTTTCACTGGAAGTAGAAGGTGTAATCTCAACAGAGGCGGGCGAACCCAGGGGTTCGGTGTATTTTGAATACCTCGGAGTACTGGATCGCGTTGAGCGATATCTTATAGAAGGAGACGCGTTGATCCTGTTCTATGATGATGATGAGAAAACGCTGCATTTCAGAGCAGACAATGAGGCGGGTCTGTTCAGTGCAGGCAGTGAGGCGGGTTCTTAATACCGGGATTATGAGAAAAATGCATCTTATACTGATTGTATTCTTATTTATTGCCAGTTTTAGCTGTGATGTTACAAACACGAGCAAAGATATGTTAAGAGAAGATGAAGATTTGCCGTTTTGCAAAATTGATGTAGACATTAATGATAAATCCTGGGATGAATATCATCCTAAGGAGAGGTCGGCGACTTATTCCTCATCGAGGGTACGATTGATAACCAGTAGAGATGTTACGCAGATGAGGTTCGTTTGCACAAGATATTATGACAGTTATTATCGTGAGTTGCTATTATTCTATTTTGAGATTTCACCGGATGAAGATATCGTGGAATGGGCGGATAACGAAGATAAGTTGGTGCCTGACAGGGTTACATTCGGTGAATCAAAGTCCGATTTCGGAGTATCAAGGTATCCTAAGGTCGATACCACACAAACCCACTATGTCAACATTAAAGAAATTGATTATGACGAAATGATCATGCGGGCGGAATTTGAATTTACTCTGATTGTTAGTGATTCATTTCTGGAGCCTCGTTCGGGCCGTTATCCTGATACATTGCGCTTCTCCGGAGGCAAAATGTCTGTAAAATTTGAGGATATGCGTTAGCGTATGGTCATGATGTACAGGGTTCCGTTGGTATCATCGCTGAACACCAGCCGTTTGCCCTCCGGACAAACCGACGGATTCATGGCCGTCTGACCGGTATGGGAGGTCAGCTTGTAGCGTTCACCGGTGGAAATGTCCACGGCGAGAATATCGGACCCGGTAATATGGTGTCCGTCGTCCTCGCTTACCGTGACCAGCAGGTGTTTACCGTCGGGCATCCAGACCGGATTCTCGCCCCGGCCAAGATGGCACAGGTTGTCGCCGCCGGTATCCATGACATATATTTCTGAGCCGGCCAGTTGAAACGCCAGCAGGCGACGGTCGGGTGATAGACTCAGGTTGAGAATGCGGTCATGGTCGAACCGATGTATTTCGGATTTCCGGATCGGTTCAGTATCCGTTGCATATTTTTCGATGTGGTTGTCGCGTGCCAGGTAGAGATAATCAACCGAAGTTGAATCATCATCAGATGCTCCGGCACCCACCACGTTACGGGTGGTCAGCGAATCGTCACGAAGAAAGGCGATCCTTCGGCCCGATTCGGTCCAGTACGGCAGACCGGTACGCTCCCGTGTATAGTCGGAAAGTGCCTGTTCCGATCCGGAGGTGATGTCAAAAACCTTGATGGCGTGGAGTCGAAAACGATCGCGGTCATAACGCACGGTCCGGGCGGCGATACGGGTGCCGTCGGGCGACCAGCGGAATCCATAACCGGCCGATGCTTCATCGGTAAGTACACGAATCGGTCCGCCACCGGGCTCGACGATCCGGATACCCTGGTATCGGGCGGAAGTGAAAGCGATATAATTGCCGCAGGGTGACCATTGCGGGTTCATGAAATAATCCTGCTCAGCTTCCACCAGTATTTGAGGGGATTGCGGGGAAAACGGAGGGGATTGTTGAGAGAAAAGAGGGGATTGCCAAGGGAAAAGAGAGGATTGCCAAGGGAAAAGAGACGATGGGTCGACCGGGAATGCCGTTTTTGGTAAAAACACTATGGCGGCAAGAATGGCGGCAAGTGCGGTTGCCGTAAGCAGCGCGTTGAAAGGCCGAATGTGAGGCTTGTGACAATACAAAAAGGGAGAATATCGCATCGTGTGTCAAGTCAGGGATGAAGAGAAAGCCATTATGGTACTCCGGATCGCACATTGCAGGCGGAAGTTAAATTCCATCCACGAATTCTTCAGGGTGAATCGCAATCCCGGGAAATTCAGCAAGAATTTTTTTATCAAACGTTACGAGCTGAACATCGAATTTTGATGCAAGCGCCACAAATTCACAATCATATGATGAGCATGAGGATTCGTTTAATCAGATTGGTATCAGCGACGATCATGGGCGTCCCTGATCGATAGCTTGCTGAATTTCCTCAATAGACAAAGATCCCCTTGCTCTCTTTTTTAGCTCTCTGGCTCGGTCGATGAGAATTTCGGGGTCATGTCTTTTACTCTGCAAAGAGCTTTTAAGCGTCATAATGACTTCGTTGTTCACACTACGATGATGCTTGTCAGCTTGAAGTTTAAGCTTCTGATAAATATCGTCGGGAATTCCTTTAATGGTGATATTCGTTGGCATACAACAAGGGATAAGCCAGATGTGGTTTCATTATGAAACTAAAAAGGTTTAACTCTTATTGCAAGGAATATGCAATATTGCTTTTCTTGAACAGGACCCCAAAAGCCGCTGGGAGAAATGATCTTGAGCTTTTTGACTTTGCCGGTGATTAAAACTACTACTTTGGAATTAGCCATACGAGCCAATAGTAAATATATCGAGACCTATAACAAGCCGGATTTTGAAGGCGTTAAAGAATTTGGAATAGAGATGGTTACACCCAGAGAGTATCTGAAAATAATAGAGGTATACGATCGCTTATAAATTTCGAATGCATAGCTGTGAATAATTTGTTATACCAACCAATTCAGGACACTTGACAATATGTACGGGAATGCGTACGTTATCGATCAACAAATAAACCAACAATGCCTGAATATGAAAACACTTACAGCAACAAAAGCCCGAGATGCGTTTTATCGCCTTATTGATGAGGCTGCTGAAACTCATGAGCCCATTCAAATTACCGGCAAACGTTCAAATGCCATACTTGTCAGCGAAGATGACTGGCGTTCTATCCAGGAAACACTGTACCTGACCTCTATTCCTGGTATGGTTGCTTCTATCAAAGAAGGAAAGAATACTCCATTGGAGGAAACCAATGACGAGTTAGACTGGTGAGCAACTATAAACTTGTTTACACAAAACAGGCAAAAAAAGATGCTAAGAAACTTGCCTCTTCGGGGTTAAAATCCAAAGCTGAAGAGTTGCTCGTTATACTTCGGGAAGATCCCTTTCAGCCATATCCTCCTTTTGAAAAACTCCTTGGCGAACTGGAGGGAACCTACTCCAGAAGAATCAACATCCAGCATCGATTGGTTTATCAAGTCTACCAGGATGAAAAAGTCGTAAAAGTAATTCGCATGTGGACTCATTATGACTAAGTTGTTGGTATAAAAATATTTGGCAGGTTAACTCTCTATTTTATTATGCAGGCAGACTAAGATTGCATTTGACCGAATAATGTTATTTGAACGGTTTCCCAATGCGAAAATCACCCGGAATTAACTTCTATCATTGAAAATCCAACGCCATACCATGCCAAATAAAATTACTTTTTTTCTTCCCTCGAACAACCACCCGCACACCCGGCAGACCGTAGAAGCCGCAGGAAGTTCACCGGCAGTCGATCATATCTATTTGCTGACCGGCAAACCCTCCGGAATCTCTCATGACAAGGCATCCGATCTGCTGGTGGACGCGCCTATGAGCAGCGCAACTTTCCGCCGTATGGCCGAACAAGCCGGCACCGACTATCTGTTGCTGCTTACCGATGACAAGCAGATTGATCCTGGCCAGTTTTGCCTGGAACGGATGCTTCAGGTGGCCGACGATACGGCTTCGGGGATCGTCTATTCCGATTTCCGGGAAGTGGATGGCGAAGAGGTCCGGCCCCACCCGGTCAATGATTACCAGTTCGGCAGCGTGCGCGACGATTTCGATTTCGGTCCGCTGGTGCTGCTCCGTACCGACGCACTCAAAAAGGCGGTCAGCGAAGCAGAAAGTGAGGATGGCGCTGAAACACCCGGTCAAACGAGCAAGGACTCAGGCGTGGGGGATCCCGGCGGCCCGCAAAAAGCCGGCGGCCCGCAAAACGGATTTCAATACGCCGGTTGGTACGATGTCCGGCTGCGTATCTCCCGGGACCGGCCGGTGACACGCATCTCCGAGTTTCTGTACAGTACGGTGACCACCGACACCCGCGCAACGGGCGAAAAGGTTTTCGACTATGTCGATCCGAAAAACCGGAAGGTCCAGATCGAGATGGAGGAGGCTTTTACCAGGCATCTGAAGGCCATCGGCGCGTATCTCAAGCCGGAGTTCAAACCGGTCGAAGATGCCGGCGGCGACTGGCCGGTGGAAGCGTCGGTCGTCATTCCGGTCAAAAACCGGGCGCGGACCATCCGCGACGCCGTCGAATCGGTGCGAATCCAGCAGACCGACTATGATTTCAACCTGATCGTGGTCGATAACTACTCCACCGACGGCACCACCGAAATCCTGAAGGAAATCGCGGCGGAGGACGACCGGCTGGTGCACATCATCCCGGAACGCAGGGATCTGGGCATCGGTGGATGCTGGAACGAGGCGGTCCACAGTCCGCATTGCGGCAAGTACGCCATCCAGCTCGACAGCGACGACATGTACAAGGACGAAACCACCATACAGTGGGTGTTGAATGCGTTCGATGAGGAGGATTGCGCCATGGTGGTCGGCAGCTACCAGATGACCGACATCGACCTGAATGAAATTCCGCCGGGCATCGTCGATCACCGTGAATGGACCCCGGAGAATGGACGGAACAACGCCCTGCGGATCAACGGTCTGGGAGCTCCGCGCGCCTTTTTTACCCCGGTACTGCGCCGGATCCGCATCCCCAATGTGAGTTACGGGGAGGATTATGCTGCCGGACTGGCTATATCCCGGCACTACCAAATCGGCCGCATCTATGATCCGATCTACTGCGTCCGCCGCTGGGAGGACAACACCGACGCCTCGCTCGATATCACCAAAATGAACGCGCACAACGCCTACAAGGACAAGATCCGGACCTTTGAACTGTGTGCTCGTCAGCAGCTGAATGCCGGGACGTCGTGATGGTATTACCGGGGCATCGTCATGTCGTTACCGGAGCGTCGATATGCCGTTACCGGATAGTTATTATGCAGGAATGATGTTTTATGAGTAGCCACAAGAAAAAAAGCAGCCACCAACAGCAGCGATCGCTTTCCGAACGGGTGATGGCGTTGCTGGATCATCAGCGCAAGCACTGGCCGATGCTCGTCGAAGGATACGAAAGTCTGAAGACCGTGGAGACGCGTTCGTTCGAATTCGACGGGTTTGTGATGACGGTACAGTGCAATCCCGGACGCATCGTCTCCAGTTCGGCGAAAGTGGACGACCGGTCGATTCGCGAGCGCCGCTGCTTTCTGTGCATGGATAACCTGCCGTCCGAGCAGCGGGGTGTGGATTACGGAGATTATATTCTTCTGTGCAATCCGTTTCCGATATTTCGCGACCACCTAACTATTGCTCACATGAGACATATCCCGCAGCGGATCCGCGGAGCATTTGGTCCGATGCTTGATTTGGCCGGGGAGCTGGGTGAGCGCTTTACGCTGTTCTACAACGGTCCCCGGTGCGG
>CAYMBG010000079.1:0-9260 GCA_964388615.1 uncultured Chitinophagales bacterium
ATTGCAGAAACTTGCGTGAAAATCCATCCGTGGCTGCATCATTCCGGTAAAACCATACTCCAGAAAAGAAGGTTGAAGCACATGTGTGGGACATGCACTAACACAAAGCTGGCAAGCGGTACATGCCTCCGTGTAATGCTCCAAACTAAGTGACCCTGGTGGAGAAATGGGGTAATTCTTCTCCTCCGGAACAGTTGAAGACTCTGTGATCTCGACATCCAGGTCAGCACGATCGGCTTCTTGCTGACCGCCATACGCTTTTCCGGCAGTGCTTAGCAATGAGAAACCGGCAAAGTAAGCCGTAATATGATACAGAAATTCTCTGCGATCCCTTCCGTCCGCCCTCGTATTATGATTCAGCGCTGTCAGTCGCCCCCCCTCTTCCAAGACTTTCGATAAACCGCTATAAACAGTATCAAGAGATGTGAAGTGGTTTTTTGATTCAACGATCTCTTTTTCAGTACCGGATTCAGAAATGTTATCAGACTCCGGATCAGCCATAAAAAATGCTTGCTTTTCAGGTTTGGATTTCTCCCTGCCTGGAAACCACTTATTTCTGTAGTTAATACCCTGCATGGAACAAACATCCAGACAATTAAAACACCCGACACATCGACTGAAATCAATTTCATTGTTTTTTAAATCAATGCACTCTGCTTTGCAATTAAGTGAACACATCGCACAATGGTTACACAATTGATCGTCAATCTCTATACGATACATGGAGATCTTTGAAATCAGACCGAGTAAACTGCCGAGGGGACATACGGTGTTGCAATACAGCCTGCCTCTGGTTAGTGAGAGCCATGCAACCAGCACCAGCATCAATGTCGGAAATATCAGTGGGATTACAGTCATCTGGCGGGTTCCCACATCATAAAGTGTGTATATGCCAAAGGAATGCAAGACACTTGCACTCATATTATTGAGTCCATAATAAACCGGTCTGACTAACCCCGAAAAAATCTTTCCAAACAAGCTGAACGGATCGAGGAGATTCAGTAAAAACACACTGCCAAACAGAAAAAAGACAGTGGTTACACCCAACAAAGAGTAGCGCAATATATTGTGGGGTTCCGATGGGCGGTATCTGATTCTCTTTTTCCTGATTCTTTTGGTATAGAACTTGGAAATATAGGAAAATACATCCTGTAAAATACCCAGTGGACAGACGGTAGAGCAATAGACCCTTCCGAAAAGCAGCGTGATCCCCACTACCAACAGAAATCCCAGCGTCGCAAAACTGACCAAATTCAGAAATTTGATCAGTGACGGAACAAATTGAATCCAGGTGATACCGTTAATAAACGAGCTTGAGAGTGTTTCTGTGAAATCAATAAACAGGAAACCCGTAAAAATAAGGAAAAACAGGGAAACAGTTACCCTTAAAATCTTAAGTAAACGATTCTGCATGCCAAAACCATCAAATTCGAAGCCTGTTAATATTCAGGCTATCCAGTTCCATGGTTCCGATTCCCATTTCCTGCCCAAGGCGAATATGCCCCACTTCCTGGGGCTCGAGCCCAAAAATAAGCGATGATGCGGCATCTGCCGCAACCAGATCGGAGGAGATAACCTGTGCTTCCATCGTCACAACATCCTCCTCGGAAACGCCTCTGGGACCATTTCTCATCATGACCCGGTAGGCATCCACGATGTTCAAATCCGGTTTTCTGTAGGTTGTATAATCGGTTATACACTGGTGCAGATCATTACTGTGATAGTAACGACGATCCCAGACATTACCCATCAGGTTTTTCATAGCAACGGTGATAGAAGCTCCACCGTGATGTTTCAGCACAGGCACATTTATAAAAACATCCGCTTCAAGCAACAGTTCATGCTCTTTGGCTTGTGTCAGCCTTCTGCCATCCGGAATGGAAATATCCTGATAATATCTCTCAGAGTTACCCGGAACCACATTTGCACCTGCGTCATTGGCCGCCTTTTCTATTCCACTATTTCTGTAGCAAGCGCGCCACTCATCACAGGTGTGATCAAAAACACTGACGCGACTGGCACCCGCCTGTAAACAATGTTCGACAATACGACCTACCAGTTCCGGATTGGTATTGGCTCCCATCTCAGGGGGACGATCCCAGCCAATGTTGGGCTTGACAACTACGTGCTGTCCCTCATTAACAAACTTTTCCATGCCCCCAAGAGAAGCGATACCTTTGTCAAACATTTCAACAGCCCCGCCACCACGTACGGCAACAAGATCATAGGGCAAAGAGTCATCATATGAAGTCATCGCTTGTGAGGTGGGCCCGTATTTTGCCGATGTGCCTAAAAAAACACCTGCTCCGATGGATTTAAGGAGAAAATCTCTGCGTTTCATAATAATTCAATATTTAAGTCCTAAATGTCTGGTAAATACACTGTCAACGTTATCTGCGTTTATTGAATGCACATAGATGCCAAAGGCATAAAACCAATCCCATTACATTTTCCGCCGAGGTAATAAGATCAATCAATAAATAGCGACATCAGGTTATTAATCAATAATAAGTATTACAACCCAGTACCTGCACAGCACAACAAACGGGAATAAAAAAAATTGTACAAAATGTCCCAAAGTTGCATAGACCTTAACAAGCTATCAGAAAATAATAATGGCTGAGAAATACTCAAATTGTTTTAATATTTACACTTTAACACTTATTATTGAATTTATCAAGCACAAATCCTTATAAAAATCAACCACTTGACTTTTACTTGTTTTGATGTCACTTTTTTTGAAACCGCAATCTTCTACATAAATGGCAAGCACAAAACACAATTACTTTTTGCTGAAATTACTACTATTTGCAGCTAATTTGCGTTAATAACATGTTTTAAATGGAAAAAAATGAGAGTACTCTATTATGATTGTTTTGCCGGCATCTCAGGTGACATGCACCTGGGCGCCATGATCGATGCCGGGGTTGACCCCGAACATTTGATCAATGAATTAAAAAAATTGCCTCTTAGCGGTTTTCATCTGCACATATGCCGTGATGAGCGCAAGAGCATTGAAGGTACCAGGGTGGATGTGGTATTGGAAGGTGATCATCATCATCATCATCATCACGACCATAGTCACATGCATGGCCACGCCGGAGAGCATCACCACCGCAACTTGAAGGATATTCAAAACATCCTGAGTGAAAGCACCCTCCCCGAGTCCACTAAAGCACGGGCTTTGAAAATGTTTTTGCTCATCGCAGAGGCAGAGGCAAAAATTCACGGTGTTTCCGTTGATGAAATACACTTTCACGAAGTAGGTGCCCTGGACTCCATCGTGGACATAACCGGAGCCGCTATCTGCCTCGAGTATCTCAAACCGGATCGGATTTTCTGTTCCTCGGTGGAGCTGGGAA
This sequence comes from uncultured Chitinophagales bacterium, assembly GCA_964388615.1. Lineage (GTDB taxonomy): Bacteria > Bacteroidota > Rhodothermia > Balneolales > Natronogracilivirgulaceae > SLLW01. The sequence continues at coordinate 3,363 of CAYMBG010000079.1, forward strand.
GTGGTATGGTACACTGTGCTCACGGAATGATGCCGGTACCTGCCCCCGCGACTTCTGAAATTTTAAAAAATATTCCGGTTCGTACTGGCACCGCTGACCATGAAGCAACGACACCCACCGGAGCTGCCATTCTTGCTGCAAATGTTGACGAATTCACCGACACTTTTAGATTCACCCCCCATCTCTCTGCTTATGGTATCGGACAGCGGGATTCCAACATTCCAAACATACTGCGAATTCATATCGGCGAACAGGAAGAACGCTCCTTGCAACCTGAAGAAAACAGGGATGATGGCCATGTATGTACGATGTTGGAATGCAACATAGATGATATGAACCCGGAATACTACTCTCATGTGATGAACAGGCTTTTTTCTGAAGGTGCGCGCGATGTATTCATAACACCGGTAATCATGAAAGAAAGCAGGCCCGGTGTGATTTTAAGTACCCTGTGTGACCAGAAGCTGCAATCTGCCATTACCCAAATCCTGTTCACAGAGACAACTACTATCGGTGTACGCAGTTACCCGGTACAAAGGGAGATGATGAAACGTGAAATCAGAAGTATTACCACTTCTCTGGGTACAATTAAGGTAAAATATGCCTGGTATCAGGACCGTCTAATAAAATGGAAACCCGAATTTCAAGACTGCAAAAAGCTGGCGGAAAATAACCAGCTCTCCCTGCAGGAAGTCCACCGGATAGTTAACTTGGAAATAAATCAAAAAGAAAGTAATGAAAACTAATGGCGAAAACGCAATACCCCAAAACGCAAAACAAAAGTACGACGATCTTCTGAAAATTATTCGAGGTTTCGGTAAAACGGCCGTCGCTTTTTCAGGAGGCGTGGATAGCACTTTTCTATTGGTTGCCGCGAAAGAGGCCCCCGCAGAAGAGCTGGTCGCATTGACCATGAAACAGCCCTATTTCCAGCAACAGGAACTGCAAGAAGCTGAATCATTCATCCATGACATCGGAGTTGCTCATAAAGTTATTGAGAGTCCGGTAAACCCAAAGGTGATGGAAAACCCGGAGAACCGTTGTTATCTCTGTAAATCCTCCACATTCCATCTATTTGGAAATGAGGTGGAAAACATGGGTTTCGATACACTTTTAGACGGCACCAACGCTGATGACACCCAGGAATACCGACCGGGACTAAGAGCCCTGGAAGAGCAAAAGGTTAGAAGTCCTTTGAAAGAAGCAGGGCTGACAAAAAAAGAGATACGGGCGCTTTCCAGAGAAATGGGGCTTCCTATTTGGGATAAACCCTCCAACACTTGTCTGATCACACGCATTCCCTATAACACACAGGTTCACGAGCAAGATCTCCGTCAAATAGAAAATGCGGAGCTTTTTCTTCGCGAAAAAGGGTTCAAAGAAGTTCGTGTCAGAAAGCACGGTGATGTTGCCAGAATAGAAGTGGATCCGGCCTTGATCGGAATGCTCACCAAACCGGAATTAATGCAAGAAACCGTGACCCATCTGAAAAGTATTGGTTTTTATCACATTTCCGTTGATCTTGAAGGCTATAGAACAGGAAGTATGGATAAAGCTATTTTGGAACAGAATCGTTAATGGCCATGAAAAAAGAGACCCTGAAAGTATTACTCGACCAAGTCCAAAAAGGTGAAATCAACGTCGAAAATGCTATTGAAAAGCTTGCAGACCTGCCATATAAAGAGTTGGGATTTGCAAAAGTTGATATGCACAGAGAACTCAGGACCGGATATCCTGAGGTGGTTTATGGTCAGAGTAAAACCACAGAACAAGTGGTTAGTATCGTTGCATCATTGATGGAGACAAAATCCAATATTTTAGTCACCCGTATCCGGAAAGATCCCCTGGAGGAGATACAAAAATTTTGTCCTCATGCACAATATCATGAAAAAGCTCGCTGCATAACAGTACGCAATCAAGAGGCGGTATTATCGGAATCACCTATCGCTGTTATTACAGCCGGGACCACCGACATACCTGTCGCTGAAGAAGCCGCTGTAACAGCTGAAATATTCGATAACAAGGTATCCCGAATTTACGATGTCGGAGTTGCCGGAATCCATCGTCTATTCAGCAAGCTGGATGAAATCAGAGATGCCAAAGTGTTGATTGTCATTGCCGGTATGGAAGGTGCGCTTCCCAGTATTGTGGGAGGGCTTGTTGATAAGCCGGTCATTGCGGTTCCTACCAGCATTGGCTATGGAGCAAATTTTGGCGGATTATCTGCCCTGCTCGGTATGCTTACCAGTTGCGCCAGCGGTGTAAGTGTGGTAAATATCGACAACGGTTTTGGAGCTGCTTATCAGGCATGTATGATCAACAAGATGTAAATAACTGCAGAATTTCAATAATTTCTCATCATGACCACAGAAAACCCACACTATCTCTTTTCCATTTTGGGAGTTGTCGTATCATTGCTCTTTTTTGCCGTCAGTTGTGAATCACAATCCCCCGAATCCGAAGAGTCCATGACCTCCGTTTCCCAAAAAGAATATGCACTGACTATACACGCCGGTGCCGGTGTCATTTCCAGGGAAATCGATACTGATATTCGTGACGGATATCTCAACTCATTAGAGCAAGCACTCACCCTGGGACGTGATCTCCTTGCCGAAGGTGCATCGAGTCTGGATGCCGTAGAAGCCGTTATCCGTTTGCTCGAAGACGATCACCGTTTTAATGCAGGCCATGGGGCTGTCTTTACCAGTGAAGGCGTTCATGAACTGGATGCCTCCCTCATGTCGGGAAGAAACCTTCAAGCTGGAGCCGTTACCGGTGTGCGTACGGTTAAAAATCCCATTACCCTGGCCCGAAAAGTGATGGAACAGAGCCCCCATGTCATGTTTGCATCTGATGGAGCTGAAAACTTCGCAGATCAAACCGAAGTGGAGCGGGTGGAAAACAGCTACTTCAGTACGAGTCGCAGACAAGAGCAGTTAAGAAGTGCACAAGACCGGCAGCAAACAAAAAGACACAAGGAAAAGTCAGACTACTTCAGTACAGTGGGAGTCGCGGCTTTGGATCGTAATGGAGATCTCGCGGCTGGCACATCTACCGGTGGGATGACCAACAAAAAACCTGGACGGGTAGGTGATTCCCCCATCATTGCAGCCGGCACTTATGCGGATAATCGCTCCTGCGCCGTCTCCGCTACGGGCCACGGTGAAAAATTCATACGAAACGCGGTTGCCTATCAGGTTTGTGCCATCATGGAGTTTCAGGAAGCATCACTGGCAGAAGCAGCCCGGCTGGTTATTCAAGATAAGCTGGATGAAGGTGACGGAGGAATCATCGCTGTAGACAAAAATGGAAATATTTCCATGGAATTCAGTTCTCCCGGCATGTTCCGTGGCGCAGCTGACTCAGAAGGGCTCTTCCAGGTTGCTATCTGGGAATAAAAATCATTTATTTACGGGTCACATGGGTGCTTATGTAAAGCCTGTAACAGGACTCAAGATTTATCTTGAGGCGTATCTATTCCTTCATACAATGCCTCATAACGCAAGCCTTTCAGCAGACTGATGCACATCAACAGCATAATCAATGTAAATGGCAATGCTGCTGTGATTGCCATTTTCTGTAATGCTTCCAGTCCACCGGCATAAAGCAACACTGCCGCTGTACTTGAAATAACCAGACCCCATACCAGTTTTTTATAAGCCGGAGGATGAAGATTGCCCTGCGAAGTCATCATGGAAAGCACAAAAGTAGCTGAATCTGCTGATGTAATAAAAAACACAGACAGAAGCAAAATGGTAATCAAACTCAGGATAGGTGTCAGCGGAAAATGTTCGTATAACAGAAAGAGCCCAACAGAAACATCCTCGGCTATGGATGATGCAATGTCTATTTGTTGGTTCAGTTCAAGATCAAAAGCGGCACCTCCAAAAGCACTAAACCAAACAAAAGTCAGTAAAACCGGAACAATCAAGGCGCCGGTAATAAATTCCCGTATGGAACGACCCCGCGAGATACTGGCAACAAAAAGTCCGACAAAGGGTGCCCAGGCAATCCACCATGCCCAATAAAACAAGGTCCATGACTGTGTCCACTCATAACCACGAAAAGGATTGGTAGACAAACTCATAGACACAAAATTGGTAACAAAATTGGCTGTTGTTTGGGTAAAGATATTGAAAATATAGATGGTGGGTCCGACAATCAGCATAAAACCCAACAAGGTCAATGCCAGGACGATATTGGTTTTGCTTAAAATCTGAATACCCTTATCAACACCGGTCATTGTGGATATCATGAACAACACTGTTACCACTCCAATTACAATAAGCATGGCATTATAACCAGCCTCAAAAGCAAAAACCTCCCCAAGGCCGGAAGTTATCTGCATGGCACCGAGTCCCAGTGACGTTACAATACCGAATATGGTCGCAAACACACCAAGAATATCGATTAAATAACCCAAAGGCCCATAAATACGCTCTCCAATCAATGGGAAAAAGCAACTTGAGATAAGCGGAGGCATGCCACGCCTGAAAGAAAAATAGGCAATAGATAAACTCATCGTAATGTATATCGCCCAAGGCTGCACTCCCCAATGAAAAAAGCTGTACTGCATTGCGAAACGGGCGGCTTCGCCGGATTCTCCCTTAATATGATCTGGAGGATTCAGGAAATGGCTCATGGGCTCGGCAACACCCCAGAAAATCAGACCGATCCCCATACCTGCGGCAAACAGCATACTGAACCATCCGAAATAGGAGTACTGAGGTTTTTCATGCTGCATGCCAAGTTTGAAATCACCATACTTGCTAAAAGCCAGATAGAGATTAAATATCAAAAAGAGGAAAGCAGCTACGAGGTAAGCCCAGCCGAAATGGTCCAGGATTTGCTCATGCAGAAAAGTGGCAAACGAAAGAAGCTGATCAGGCCACAACACGCCCGGTACCGCAAAAACAAGGACCAGGAAAAGCGCAATGACAAATACGATGTTATTTTTAAAATGGTTTCTCATGACTTGTGTAACAAATTAGCTGAAATATCAGGATCAGGTTACTATCAAAATAGAGCTACGCACCCGGTACGGAAGGACTTCGGCAGTAGAACCAAGGATTTTATCCATGGGCTTCCTTTTCTCATTGCGACCAATAACAACAAGACCGGCATTTTGCTTTCTGGCACTGCGTGCAATTTCTGATCGAGTGGAACCGACTTCCAGGAGTGTTTTAACCTCGGTGTAATTATCACGGCACTTTTTTGCAAGGTCATCGATTTTCTCCTGCATCATTATACTGCGCTTTTTGTCTGTCTCAGGGTCAGGTGCGCGATCTCTAACATGTAATATCAATAGACGAGACACACCGAATGGTATTTGGGTGAGGTATGGCAGGACCCGCTTATCCGCTTCCTTACAATCCGTGGCATAGAGAATAGCCTCCAGTCCGGGATCATTTGCCAAATACCTCCGTGTTTTGAAAATTAAGGTGGTAAAATTACAAATTCGTAACAAATCAATATCCGGACTGCTAAGAATACTGCGCTTAATTACATTTTTTCTTTTCCACAAAACGCTGATATAATCTACATTCTGATTGACCGCCTGCCGACAGATTTCACTGGCAATACTTCCATTCGCTGTAACCGTCTCAACATGAAATTCATACTCTCGAAAAATATCAGCGATGTCTTCCAGTGATGAGAGGGCACGTTTATTACGTTTACCACTCGACTGGTTTTCAAATATATGACACAAACAAACCGACTCCGTCCCCAAACTTTTCAGGAACTCAGCCATATCCCTCAGGCCATGGCGTGATTCTCCAAGACTAAGGGGCAATAGTGTTTTTTTTAACATAACAAGTCTATTCAGCGTAATAAGAGCATTTCCGATATCCCGTCTGATATTATCAGTTAACAAGGTAAATGGTTCCAAACTGATTT
>CAYMBG010000079.1:9360-13641 GCA_964388615.1 uncultured Chitinophagales bacterium
CGCAGAAATTTCTCTGACATCTCATTCACGTTCACACAGCTGACAGATCGTGATATGACCAATAGTGAAATCCGTGACAGTCTTAATGACGCCATAAAAATGGGAATGGCTCCCTTTATGATGAAAACGCCCATCTCCGACCGGTTTTCGCTGCAATTTGACGGTATCGATGAAACACAGTTTCCCAATGTAGATGTGGATGATCCCTGGAATCACTGGGTTTTTCGAATCTATGGAGGAAGGCTGCAAATGGAGCTTGAAAGTAATCAGAAGGAATTCAGCTCCCGATGGGGTTTCTGGGCCGACCGTGTTACTGAGGATTGGAAGATCAGAATTCGCCCTTATTTCAACTACGATTTTGAGGAAATTGATCGGGAAGATGAAGAAAAAATCGTAAGCCATCGTCACAGACATGGCCTGCAAAGTCATGTCATCAAAAGTCTCGGCGATCATTGGTCAGCTGGTTTTTTTGCCAGATATAACACCCGCAATGACCGGAACCTGAGACACCGATTTCAGCTACATCCGGGTATTGAGTACAGCATTTTCCCTTACGAAGAATCTACCCGACGCTCCATCATCTTCCGGTATATGGCAGGGTATACTCATGTTGATTATTATGAGCCCACGATATTTCAGAAAACCCAGGAGGATCTTCTGAATCAACGTGTTGATATCCGCGCGCGCTATCAACAACCATGGGGAAACATCAATGCCGGTATCATTGGAACTCATTATTTTCACGACTTCACCTTGAGAAGACTGGAGACCTATACGCGTGTCTCTATACGACTTACCGAGGGCCTTTCCCTGAGTGTTCAAACCGATTTTGATATTATCCAGGATCAATTATCACTGCGGGCAGGAGAACAGGATCTGCAAGATATTATTCTTGCACAGCAGGAGATGGCTACCGATTTTTCTTTTCGGGGTATGGTTGCCATCTCTTACACCTTTGGATCCGACTTTGCCAATATTGTGAATACCCGCTTTTAGTCACTCCAAATTAGTTACTTCTAATAATTGAAATTATGCAGTTGATTATTCGACCGGTTGTTACGATTCTTTTTATTGCCGTGTTTTTCCTGACCGATGTCCGTGCAGTGGAAAACGCCTCGCGGGGAACACAATTTTGGACATTTCAATCAACGGGTATTACAACACTTGGAACAGGAACATCCTTGGGTATCGGGGTCGACTACAATCGTCACATCTTTTCCCTTCGCTCAAGTGCAACTGACCTGCGGCCATTTCAGGATACCTGGGATATTGGCCTGCTTTACGGCCGTTCAATAGAGGTTAATGATTATTATATCTCCGGTGCAGCCGGATTTGGTATGATCGCAGGAGAACAGTACTCCAAAATCCATGGAGGTACGGCTGAAGGATCCATGGATAACATGATTTCATTTCCGGTCGAGGGGCACTTCTCTCGTGTGCTGACCAATCACCTGGCTCTCGGCCTTTATACGTATCTGAATATCAACACCAATCAACCTTTCGGCGGTTTTGGGGCCGCCATTCGAATCGGCAAATTCAATTGATCAGGATCTCAAATCACTCAAAAACCTGGTGATACATTAGTAATCAGTTGATGGGATTCAAAAGTCGCCGGACTCTGGGAAGAAACCGCTCACCATCCCAGGAGAAGTAGATAATCCAGGCTCGTCCAACAACATGATCTTCAGGTACAAAGCCCCAGAACCGACTGTCCTCACTGTTGTCACGGCTGTCACCCACCATGAAATAATAATCCTGTTCGATGATGTAGTGATCCGTGGTATCCCCGTTAATGACAAAATAATCATCCGAGCGGGTAACCGTATTACGTTCATATCTGGTGACAATATCCTCGTAAAGATGCCAATTGTCATCGGTTAAAGTGACTTCCTGCCCCTCAAACGGAATCACAATATCGGGCATATGGTGATAGTTACCCGTAAAGCCTTGTGAAAAGCTAAAGGGTTGGCGTGCATAATCATTAAATGTTTCCGGCAAAATCATGGGATCAACCTGGGCTATTTCAGGCCATTCCGACATCTCGTCAGCCACACCGGCTGTCATGTTAATACGGTAACGATCACCTGATGATTGCAAAACCTGCGCGCCGGCATCGCGAACCTTACTCGGACTTAGCCTCAGGCGTTCACGCACCTGTACCTGATAATGCTGTTCATACGTTTCGTTGATCTCCTCAGGTTCTCCGTTGATATGAATGATTTTGTCACGAATCCCTATCGTATCACCCGCGATGCCTACTGCCCGCTTGATATAATTGGTTTTTTGTGAAACGGCTTCGTCATCAACAGGATAATTAAAAACCAGGATATCGTCTCTTTGGACATCCATAAATCCCGGCATACGAAACCAGGGCAACTCCAAATTACGGATATAAATCCCGGTGAAAGGGATACCAACCGTCATGGGACTGCGAGCACCATAGTGTAACTTGGAAACGAGCAAAAAGTCCCCGGTAAGAAGTGTTGATTCCATGGAGGGAGTTGGTATCCGGAAGGCCTCAAGGAACAGTGCTCTGATGATTAGAGCTGCAACAGCGGCAAACAAGATCGCATCAAGCCACTCTCTGGCCCAGGATTTTGCATTATTGGTCTCCTCTTGGGTCTTTTTTTCCAGGGCTCGCCGGCGAGCCTGCCGCCTGGATGATTTATCTTCTTTTTTTCCAGCCACTTCGGTTCCTATTAAATGTTAATTGTTTCTTTATGTATCAAGAAAGGGTAGCCTGTAATTACTTCAACACATCTGGTTTTTCAACCTTCTCATTATAAAAGGCCCCGTCGCTGTAGCGGACAATATACCACTGTCGCTCATTGAGTTCATAATAATGATCTTCGTATTCGCCAAGTTCAGAAACACCCATAAGCTCACGGGTCAGTGTTCGTTTAATTTCCGGCATCAGGTCTACATATCGATTATCCCCGGCGAAAACCAGGCCATTCCCAAATGGACCGTCAATATCAAGTACCATCATTGGTATTTCATCATTAATCACAAGCCAATATTCAAATTGGATGTAGTGACCCGGGCGAAATTGATCCTTTTCAAACAAATGCTTCAGCTTTTGTGTTGGATCTCCATACCGTGCCTGAAATCTGGCCCTTAACTCCCTGGTGGGAATTCGGTCAATCACCGTACCCGCCCTGAATCCGGCACCGGTCCATTGAACGCCTGCAAACCTGCGTTCAAAATCAGCACGCTCTGCTGTTTCAATTTTGACAATTTCGGGTTCGGCAAGCAGATCATCCGGCTGATTCAAAACCTGGGTCTTGCTTAAGGGAGATGAAGCACAAAATATGCCTGCAAACCCGACGATCAAAACTCCTTTCAGCAAACCAAAACCGTTTGATTTCTTTCCAAAACGCACAAAGAACATACCAAGTATGTAGCTGAGCAATGCCTCCGTAAGTTTATAAACCGCTTTATTAAATCTCCTCATACCTTTTACCCGATTCAATCATCATCCATGGAAAGCACCGCCAGGAAAGCTTCCTGGGGAATCTCGACGGTACCGACTTGTTTCATACGTCTTTTACCCTCTTTCTGCTTTTCAAGAAGCTTTCTTTTCCGGGTGATATCACCTCCATAACATTTTGCCGTCACATCCTTACGTAAGGCACGGACGGTATCCCTCGATATGATTTTTGCACCAATAGCAGCCTGAATCACAACTTCATACATCTGCCGTGGAATGAGCTCCCGAAGCTTTCTGCAAAGCCGTTTACCCCATTCATAAGCTTTGTCACGGTGTACAATACATGAAAGGGCATCCACCGGATCACCATTTAGAAGGATATCCAGTTTGACAAGTTGCCCCGGCCGGTTACCAATCAGATCATAATCCAGCGATGCATAACCGCGGGTCTGGCTTTTTAACTTATCGTAAAAATCGAATACAATTTCAGCCAGCGGCAACTCATAGGTTATATCAACACGTTTGGCATCCAGATAAAGTGTATTAATAAAAATACCGCGCTTTTCCTGGCATAGCTTCATGACCGGACCAATGTAATCCGATGGTGTAATGATCTGAGCCTTGATATAGGGCTCATAGACTTTGTCAATTTTTCCGGCTGGCGGCATCTCAATGGGATTCTCAACCACGATTTCCTTACCATCAGTTGTTTCAACAACATACGATACGTTGGGAACCGTGGTAATAATATCCATACCAAACTCCCGGTCGAGACGCTCCTGGATGATTTCCATGTGAAGCATACCCAGAAAACCCGCACGAAATCCAAAACCCAATGCAACAGAAGTCTC
>CAYMBG010000080.1:0-1887 GCA_964388615.1 uncultured Chitinophagales bacterium
ATACATTCTGAATTCAGAAATGATTCAACCAATGCCTCGTGACCACGGTGGACCGGGTTGAATGTACCGAAGAAGAGGCCTGTGCGCATACTTGTTTTCTGTTTTATCTCTCAGCAGTAACTTCTGCCAGGTCCGCAATACCCTCCAGAGCCCGGTTGTATTGCTCTTCAGCCATTGATCGGTTTTCTCCTCTCGGGAACAGCTGAACGTAGCGTTCGTAACTTTCTACGGCTTTATCAAAGCGCTCTTGTTGACGCGCCCGAACACTATTCTCGGCATACACTGCATACGCCTGAATTTGATGAGCCAATGCCCGCTCAGCCCACTTGCTTTCCGGATAGTTTTCTACAGCCAGGCCGTAATAAATGGCAGCCGATTCATATTGACCGATTCTAAGATACATTTCGGCAGCATGGAATTTTTTTCTGGCCAATTTATCCCTGAGCTCATCCATGTACGCTGCTGCTCTTTCCGTATATTCCGACTCGGGATATCTTGTAATGAAAAGCTGGAACCGGTTCAAGGCATTATAGGTCTCCGTCTGATCCAGATTGAATTTGGGACTCATCTGATAGTGGGAGTAGGCTTCCATAAATTCAGCTTCCTGCTGCCGGGGATCTGTGGTATAATTCCGCGAGAACCGCCGAAATTCACTTGCGGCAAGCAGGTATGATCGGTTTTCAAAATGGCTCTGTGCAAGATGATATTGCGCATCCGCTGCCATTTCAGTCCCTCTTGCAATCGAAAGAACCGTTTCAAATGCATCAACCGCTTGCGAGTAACGCTCTCTCTCATAAAGAGCCATTGCCTTTTCAAATGCCACTTCCAGAGAATCACCCGGCTGGATGGCATGACGTGATCCACATGCGGATGCCAAAATGATAATCAGTAGAATGGATAAATATTTTAAAGTATATCTCATATTAATTAATTGTAGGGTATAAAATTCGGTCTTCAGTGATCCCGTACTTTCAACTTGTCCAACAGCTTCTTTATTTCGTGACGATGTTCAGAATCTTCAAATTTTTCAAGTTTCATTAATGCTTTCTGATAGTGATAATCAATCGCAGCTACGGCATCATCGATAACTCCAAGGTCATGATAACAACGAATTACACTTTGAATTTCTTTTTCGGCAGCTTGTTTGTCGCCCTGGACCCTGGTTATGAGTGTCCGGTCATCCTCATCAGCGCGCTCGAGTGCCCGTATGGAAAGATAAGTCTTTTTCCCTTCAACAATATCGCCACCAACCCTTTTACCGAACGTTCCGGTATCGCCTGTGGCGTCAAGAAGATCATCCTGTATTTGAAAGGCAAGCCCGGCATGATCCCCGATTTCCGCACAAATCGATCTTGAATCCAAATCCGCATCAGCCACCATTGCTCCCATTTCCATCGAACAACGGACCAGTGCCGCGGTTTTTGCCTTTATCATATCAAGATACTCATCCAGTCTTACATACTCTCTGTTTTGGAACTCCATATCCATCGCCTGTCCGTCACAAACGGTTTGAATGGTGTCCAGAAAGCAACTCATCAACGCGGAATACGTGCTTCCCATTTTTGAGTTCTGATCTTTGTATTTCGTCAGCATTTTGAGCGCAAGAACAAACAAAACATCCCCGGATAAAATGGCGGTGGGTTCGTCCCATTTTTTATGTACTGTGGCATTACCGCGTCGGGTATCCGCATGATCCATAATGTCGTCATGAATCAAGGTGAAATTATGCAACATCTCAACAGCCAATGCCGCGGGCAACGCTTTTTTGATATCGGCACCGCATAAACCGGATGCAAGAAGCACCATTCGAGGACGAAATCGCTTACCTTCGTGATTCAGGGTATACCTGACCGGATCATATAAGCTGCTTGGTGTTTCCGGAATGGA
>CAYMBG010000080.1:1987-13574 GCA_964388615.1 uncultured Chitinophagales bacterium
ATGACTGTACGGATCACCGGTTGCGCTGTCGCAGCTATAACAGCACCCATACACAGGCTTTTGGCAATATCCTGGCTGTCCCGAATACCCCCTGATGCAATTAGCTCGCATTTGTCACGTACTTCGTCTCTGGCCGAAAGCAGGCAATCCACTGTCGGGATACCCCAATCATCCGTGAAATGCCTTTTCCGGGAACCACTACGAAGATTTTCGACTTTGCCCCAGCTTGTACCTCCGGCTCCGGCAACATCCACCGCAGAAACGCCACAATCAATTAACTGTTCAATCACCACAGGTGAAAGACCAGCGCCTGTCTCTTTTACGATAACCGGAATTTCAATATCGGTGACCAATGTCCTGATCCCTTCCCTGATACCACTGAATGAACGATCGCCCTCTTTTTGTCGCAGTTCCTGAAGTGGATTCAGATGAACAATAAGGGCGTCGGCCCTGACAGTGTCCACCAGTAATTTTACCTGCTCTTTTTCCAGTCCCCCCGCCAATTGGGCCCCGCCTATATTGGAAGCAATAAAAGCGGATGGCGCCTCTTTTCGAACAACTGAAAAGGTGGATTCCATTGAGGGGTCATCCAGCATGGCACGCTGACTACCAACGCCAAAAGGAAGGTTGTGGTGTTCGCAAAATGAGGCAATTACCGAATTAACCGGTATACTGTCCTTATAGCCACCCGTCATGGATGAGACAAACAAGGGAAAACCGAACCACCTGTTCAAAAACCGGATTTCACAGGTAATATCTTCCGGGTTTAACTCTGGTAATGCATTATGTATGAAGTCATATCTTTCAAAACCCGGCGTTTTTTCGTATTCAGCCAATCCTTGACGGGTAATTTCCACATGATCACTTTTCCGCCTGCTTGTCTCATTCATGGATTTTCTGTCTGTTATAAACCGTATAATTGAATTGCCGTATACCCATCGAGCGGATTTTTTGGGGTTTGACGGCAGGGAACCTGAGTGTGAGCTCGTCAAAAAATGAAAATCCCGATATCATCCATCCCCAATTACAGAACCCTTCAACCATTTCACCGGGAATCCGAACGATAGACGGGCACAAACGAGCACGCCTCACCATACATCAAGCGCTCCACGTAAGGTAAGAGTTTTTGCGTTGCATATAAATAGACAGACGGTGGCAATTCTATTCCAGAACACCCTTTTAACAATACTCTTTCCCCTTCATACTGGCTCCAATCCACCTGATCCAGGGCCTTGCGAAACTGCTCAAAGCGTATATCCTCCGGCTTACCAAACACCAGGTCATAAGCAATATCCTTCAGATGAGCTGCCACCAGCATATAGGCCCAGGATGCAATAATGGCATCGGAAGAACAGTAGACCGCTACCATTTTGTTACTGTAAAATGACCAGTCATGCGTTTTCAGGGCTTCACGAAAATCCTTCTCCTTTAGAATCATCTCCATATGGAGGTAGTCTTTCAGATCGAAGGATACAACCTCTACACCCTCATACCAATCCTGTAAATCCAATGTAATGAGTCCGGATCGCGCTACTTTGTTGTCTATTGGGGACTCGGATTTTGCCATAACATATTCCTTAGCTGATGAAAATTTACCTGTATTCAATTGTTCCATGACCTCATCCGAAACCGGCAATAACCATATGCTTTTCTTACGCCGTAACTTTGTCCGGCGATTATGGCGCCAGGGCTAAACCGAAAAAGATTCCCCGCACGAACAGGTTCGCTCGGCATTCGGATTGACGAAATGAAATCCCTTGCCGTCCAGTCCGTCGGAATAATCAAGTTTCGTGCCGGCCAGATAAAGAAAACTCCTCATATCGATCACAACCCGGATTCCCTGAATATCAAATTCGTTGTCGTTTTTTTCTTTTGATGCGCCATCGCTGTCAAATTCCAATTGATAGGTCAATCCGGAGCAGCCGCCTCCAACCACCCCGATACGCAGGGCCGTATCGTAAGATGCTCCTTCAGCGGATCGGATCTCATTTATACGTTCTTTCGCCTTATCACTGATTTTTATAGCCATGTCAAACCGATTCTATACGAATATTGGGGTCAATTCGCTTGGCCATGCTTTCAATGGCATACAAGGTTCCTGTGGTAGCTGTCGGACACGTGCCGCATGCACCCTGATAGTGCACCTTCAAGACATTGTCATCCAGACCAATCACTTTCAAGCCACCACCATCAGCTAACAAATAGGGTCGAACTTGTTCATCGAGCATTTTGTTGATTTCAGCCAGCCGCGGATCATCAGAATCCTTAGCCTCTTCACTGACATTGACGTTGGGATCATCGGTCTCCAGTCCTTCGATCGGTTCGGCTTCCCTTATAGGTGGGGCAAGTTGCCTCAACAGGGTATTCCATTCAATTCCTCCGTCTTGTGTAATGGTGATATAGCGATCAACGTAATAAATCGAAATCACATGCGGAATATTAAACAATTCGCTGGCAAACGGATCGGCAACAGCCTCTTCAGGTGACTCATAAGAGCGTGTAACACCCTGGGATATGGCTTCACGCAATACAAATCGCATTGCATCCGGATTTGGAGTTCTTTCTATTTCTGCAATTTTCGGCATAATAAATACGGGTTTTTCAGGTAGTCCATGTCAATTAAATAACGGGGTAAATAGCAAATCCATGATTATTCTGTTGAAACTTCCTCCTTACCCTTAATAGCGGCATGTAACGTATGCCAGGAAAGTGTAGCACATTTCACTCTCGCGGGAAGGTTTCTAACCCCGGCAAAAATCTTCAGGTGACCAAGGTCATTGGAATCTTTCTCAGGATCCAGTTTACCCTGCGCCATATCATGAAACTGGTGATACAGGGAGTCGATTACATCAATATGCTTTCCTTTGACAGCGGTTGTCATCATGGAAGCGGAGGCCTTCGATATGGCGCAGCCGTCCCCTATGAAAGTAACATCCGTGACGATGTCCTGCTCATCAATGTTTACATATACCTTAAGCTTGTCGCCGCAAAGAGGATTATGTCCCAGTGCTTCTTTATCCGCAGGTTCAAGAGCACGGAAGTTTCTCGGAGTCTTGTTGTGATCCAGCAAAACCTGCTGATACAGCTGATTCATTTTTTCATTCATTTCCCGAAACTTCCTGTTTAACTATTTGGTAATGATATTCTATTTAAAAAGCTCTATGGCTTTATGAAGTGCCATTTCGAGCTGATCAATCTCTGCTTTTCGATTGTACATTGCCATTGATGCCCGGGTTGTTGCAACCACCCCGAGCCTTTCCATCAATGGTTGGGTGCAGTGATGTCCTGTGCGCACAGCCACTCCTTCCAGGTCCAGAATGGTCCCGATGTCATGAGGATGAATACCATCCAGCACAAAAGATATCACCGCCGATTTATCCGGGGCCGTGCCTTTGATCTGAAGGCCTTCGACACCCATAAGTTTTTCCGTTGCGTAATTCAGCAACTCCTGTTCTTTACGGTGTATCTCATCATAGCCGACAGCCCGGATATAATCTGCAGCTTTTCCCATTCCAACAGCACCTGATATATTAGGTGTACCCGCTTCAAATTTATAAGGCAGATCGGTATACAATACCTTCTCAAATGTAACATCGCGAATCATGTCACCGCCTCCACGGTAGGGTGGCATACCGGACAAATACGCTTCTTTTCCGTAGAGAATACCAATGCCGGTCGGACCATACATTTTGTGTCCCGAGGTAACAAAGAAATCACAATCCAATTCCTGTACGTCCACTTTCATGTGAGAGACCGCCTGCGCACCGTCTGCCAAAACCGGAATATCATGTTCGTGGGCAATGCGGGCCACCTCTTTAACGGGGTTGATGGTCCCAAGTGCATTGGATACATGTACAATACCCACCAGGCGGGTTTTATCGGTGATCATGGATGAAAAAGCGTCTATATCGAGCACGCCTTCATCACTGATCGGAATGACCTTGAGAACGGCCTTCTTTTCATCACAAAGCATCCGCCAGGGAACAATGTTGGCGTGATGTTCCATGGTGCTGATAATGATTTCATCCCCCTCACCGATGTTACTGCGGCCATACGACTGCATAACCAGATTAATCGCATCGGTAGCGCCCGACGTAAAAATAATCTCTTTGGTGCTACGGGCATTGATCAACTCCCGCAGAGACTCGCGGGCACCTTCTATCGCATCGGTAGCTTCCTGACTAAGCAAATGAACTCCGCGATGTACATTGGCATGATTTCTTCGGTGATACTCTGCGCAAGCCCGGATAACCTGTTCCGGCATCTGGCTTGAAGCAGCATTATCAAGATAGGCCAGAGGCTTGCCATGGACTTCCCGATCCAGAATCGGGAAGTCAGACCGGCACTCTTCAACATTAATAGTACCCATCCTGGAACTTTTTGTAGTGATTGGTTCCATTATCAGGCTAACTGAGTTATGGATTTGCTTTGCTTTGTGAAGTTTTCAACTTCCTTGCTCAATCGCTTTTGAATGGATTTGACGGGGATCGATTCGATGACATCCAGTGCAAATCCGTAAGTTAGAATTTCACGGGTTTGCTGTTCACGCAGTCCCCTGGTTTTCAGGTAAAAGACCTGCTCCGGATCCATTTGTCCGATCGTTGCCCCATGGCTGCAGGAAACGTCATCCGCGAAAATCTCCAATTGAGGTTTGGCGTAAGCTGTACCGGAATCGGAAAGCTGCAGGTTTCGGTTTTCCTGGAAAGCGTCTGTTTTTTGGGCATCCTGACGAACAAAAATCTTGCCGTTAAAAACCGATGTCCCCTCTTCGTCAATAATGCATTTATGAAGCTGATGACTGGTACAGTTCGGCATGGTATGATCCATGATACTGTGTGTATCGGAAAGCTGATCCTGGTTAACCATGACCAGTCCATCCAGGGTGGCGTGTGTATTCTCATCGGTCAGTACCGCTTTCACGTCACTTCGTGACAGGTGGGATCCCAGGTGAACCGCATAGGACTTATAGTTGCTATCGCGGCTTATATCCGCTGCCAACCTGGAGATGTGATAAGCATTGCGACTGTCACGCTGAAGTTTCACATGGGTCATGTGTGAGTTTTCCGCCAGTTTTATTTCGGAAACGGGCGTATTGAAATACACATTGTCACCCAGACCAATGTGGTCCTCGACAACCGTCATTTCGCTGGATTGATCACCCACAATAAGACTGCGGGGCGTGAGCATGTATTGCTTGTTTTCATCGGTATTAATGAACAAGAGCTGAATCGGGTCCTCAATCTTCATGGATTTAGGCACATATATAAAAGCTCCGTCCCTGAAAAGCGCGGTGTTGAGCGGAGCGAACGGGTCGTCTTCCCATTCGGCATACTTTCCAAGGTACTCCAAAGCAAATTCATTACCCTGCTCAATCACATCCGCGAGGTTAGCTACCACGACACCATCCGGCAGCTTGTCGGTTTTTGAGAACTCCTCACTGTAAACACCGTTTATAAACGTCAAGTGGTGATGTTCCGCCTCCGGATAGATATAATCGGCCACATTAGGGGGTAGATTCGGAGCCTCTATCTCCGTAGCAGGTACAAAGGTCTCATTGGCGAGCGACTTGAGATTACAATATTTCCACTCTTCATGCCGGGGTGTTGGCAATTCCTTGCCTGCAATTTGGTGTAACGCCTCCTGTCTCAGTTCTGCGAGACGGGCATGTTGTTGTGGAGCCGCCTCAAACTGGTTAATCAGTCGGTCCAGAAAAGTATATTCTCTCGAAATATCTGACATTATTAAGCCTCTCCATTTACTTCGGTTTTCGCTGTTACCCACTCGTATCCACGTTCTTCAAGTTCGAGAGCCAGTTCTTTTCCTCCGGTTTTGCGTATACGGCCATTGACCAGCACATGGACATGGTCAGGGGTGATATAGTTCAGAATGCGCTGATAATGAGTAACCAGCATAACGGCATTCTCTTCCCCGGATAATTTGTTAATTCCTTCGGAAACAATGCGAAGCGCGTCAATATCCAACCCGGAGTCGGTCTCGTCGAGCAGTGACAGTCTCGGGTTCAGCACTGCCATTTGAAGTATCTCGTTTCGCTTCTTCTCCCCGCCGGAAAAGCCAACGTTGACATTTCTCTCAAGCAGTTTGGGTTCCATTTCAACCAGGCGAAGCTTATCGGCCACGTAGTCTTCAAACTCCAGCGGATCCAGCGGATCAAGCCCCCTCTCCTTGCGGATTTCGTTATAGGACTCGCGCATCAGCATGGTGTTACTGACACCGGGTATCTCAACAGGGTACTGAAACGCCATAAAAACTCCTTTCCGGGCGCGTTCATCGGGATCCATTTCGACGAGATTTTCCCCCTGATAGATTATTTCACCCTCTGTAATCTCATAAGAGGGATGGCCGGCTACAATTTTGGCCAGCGTACTTTTACCGCTTCCGTTCGGGCCCATTATCGCATGGACTTCACCCGCATTGATTTCAAGGTCTATTCCTTTGAGAATTTCTTCGCCTTCCACAGTTGCGTGGAGATTTTTGATTTTAAGCATTTACGTTACGTCTTTTGTATATCGTTATGGTTTCTATCAATTGATTGGTGCGGATTCACTCCGCTTACAGCCGGAATCATCCCACACTTCCTTCCAGCTTAATTCCCAGCAACTTGATCGCTTCAACGGCAAATTCCATCGGCAACTCTTTAAAGACTTCTTTACAAAATCCGTTAATAATCAGAGAAACGGCATTTTCCTCATCCAGTCCGCGTTGCTGCAGATAAAAAATTTGATCTTCACCGATCTTCGAGGTTGTCGCCTCATGCTCGACACTGGAGCTGTTATTTTTGGCCTCGAGATAGGGAAAAGTGTGAGCACCACACCGGTCGCCAATCAACATTGAGTCACAAACCGAGTAATTACGGGAATTATGGGCTTTGGGCCCGATCTTTACCAAGCCGCGATAACTGTTCTGTGATTCTCCCGCGGCAATCCCCTTGGATATGATCGTACTGTTGGTGTTTTTGCCCAGGTGGATCATCTTGGTCCCGGTGTCGGCCTCCATCTTGTCATTGGTTACGGCCACGGAATAAAACTCGCCTGTAGAGTGGTCACCTTTCATAATCACACTGGGATACTTCCAGGTTATGGCAGAACCGGTTTCAACCTGTGTCCAGGAGATTTTTGAGTAGTCCCCTTTGCACAATCCGCGCTTGGTAACAAAGTTGTAGATTCCTCCAACGCCTTTCTCATTACCGGAATACCAGTTTTGGACTGTCGAATATCTGATTTGTGCGTTGTCGAGCGCGACCAATTCAACCACTGCGGCGTGCAGCTGGTTTCGGCTGAACATCGGCGCGGTACAGCCTTCCAGATAGCTGACATAACTGTCTTCTTCGGCAACAATCAGCGTCCGTTCAAACTGACCCGACTCCTCATTATTAATACGGAAATAGGTCGATAATTCCATCGGGCTGACCACTCCTTTGGGCACGTAACAGAAAGAACCGTCGGAGAACACCGCCGAGTTCATAGCCGCAAAGTAATTGTCGTTATATGGTACAACCGAACCCATGTACTTTTTGATCAGTTCCGGATACTTCTCGACAGCCTCCGAAAAAGAGCAGAATATAACACCCGCTTCGGAAAGCTTTTCCTTGAATGTGGTCGCAACGGATACACTGTCGAATACGGCATCAACAGCTACACCTGCCAGCATTTTTTGTTCGGATAACGGAATACCCAGCTTTTCGTAGGTATCCAGTATCTCAGGATCCACCTCATCCAGGCTATCAAGCTGAGGCTTCTTTTTAGGTGAAGAGTAAAACTGGATCTCGTCGTAATTAATACGCGGATACTTTATGTTAGCCCACAAGGGATCCTTCATGGTTTTCCAGTGGCGAAAAGCTTTCAGCCGAAATTCACGCATGAAATCGGGCTCTTTTTTGATATCGGAGATCATATTCACGATATCTTCGTTCAGCCCTTTCGGAAAGTAGTCATACTCAACATCGGTCGTGAAGCCATACTTGTATGGCTGTTTGACCATGCTCTCAATGGTTTGGGAATCACTCATAACTAAAAAAGATTCAATTTGTTTAGACCTCTTTTTTTGAAAAAAAGATCTTTGATACGGATTAATGGTCCCGGGGTCGTTTTAACTCACCACCCACAACAGGAAAACAGCTGTGTATTTCTTTAATCCCTGCTCTGCATGTAACGGCAAAAAGTCCTCAATAAGTTCCTTATTTTTACACAATCTAAATATAAGGAATTGTATGGCGTAAATCGAGTATAATTGCACACAAAATGGAGGTCCGCAAATTAATGGTTTGGCTACCTATAGCGAAGTAAGCGCTTTCATTTTTACCTGACAAACTCGTATTTTGTTTTTTCAACTAGTTATACCGTTCAACATTTAAACATAACGATTGATCATGAACCACACCTTGAATGGGATCTGTTTGCTCTCTTTACTCGTAATGTTCTCGTGCACAGCTGACCAGCAAAGCTCCGATGACTATCCAACCCCACCGCAAACTCCGGCATGGGCTCATAATGCGACTATTTACGAAGTTAATATCCGACAATATACCCAGGATGGTACATTCCAGGCTTTTTCCGAGCACCTTCCCCGACTCAAAGAGATGGGTGTGGATATATTATGGTTAATGCCGATTCACCCGATCGGCGAAGAGGAGCGCAAAGGAACACTGGGTAGTTACTATTCGGTGAAAGATTATTACGGTATCAACCCGGAGTTTGGAACAGAAGAGGATTTCGCCCAACTTGTGGAAGATATCCACGATAATGATATGCACATCATACTGGACTGGGTTGCCAACCACACCGCATGGGATGCCGTTTGGACCGAGACTCACCCCCACATCTATGTGACGGATGATGGGGGAAACTTCATCATACCTCCGGGCACTGACTGGACCGACACCATACAACTTGATTATGAACTGACTGAAACACGGGAAATGATGCATGATGCATTGCTCTACTGGGTAGAGGAGTTTAACATTGATGGCTATCGCTGTGATGTGGCCGATCTGGTACCAACGGATTTCTGGAATGAGACCCGCAGCCGACTTGAAGCGGTCAAACCGGTATTCATGCTTGCTGAAGCAGAAACCCCGGAACATCACCTACACGCGTTCGACATGTCTTATGCATGGGAAACTCATCACAGGATGAACGAGATTGCCGATGGGGAGATCACCCTGAACGAGTTTGAAGAGCACCTTGTTGAAAATCAGGATCAATTCCCGGAGCATGCTTACCGTATGCAGTTTACTTCCAATCATGATGAAAACAGTTGGAACGGAACGGTTTTTGACCGATACGGTGATGGCGCCGAAACCTTTGCGGTATTAGCTGCCACCATTCCGGGAATGCCTTTGGTTTACAGTGGACAGGAGGCTGCCATGGACAAGCAACTGGATTTTTTTGAGAAAGACCCGATCGACTGGGGCGATTATCCCTTGCAGGACTTTTACACACGTCTGCTGCACTTGAATCGTGACAATGAAGCGTTGTTCAATGGACTGCATGGTGGTGATATGGAACGGATCAACACCAGTGCCGACGATCAGATTTTTGCCTTTTATCGCCAAAAGGGAGACAATACTGTAATCACCTTACTCAATTTGAGTGCAGAACCGGTCACGTTCGACGTACCATTAGAGATTATCGCTGGTGATTACACAGAGCTTTTCAGCGAAGAGCAGACCAGCCTCTCCGGTCAGGAGTCCTGGTCCTTTGATCCCTGGGAATACCGGGTTTATCACAATTAAACCTGATCTTTGGCCATCAGAGCGGTAACACAACTGGTATTCACAATATCCTCCCAATCGCAACCACGTGACAAATCATTCATAGGTTTGTCCAGGCCCTGGATAACAGGGCCTGTTGCCGTGGCTCCTGCCATTCTTTCGGTTATTTTATAGGCGATATTGGCAGCATCCAGATTCGGAAACACAAAAACATTGGCTTTACCAGCCACCTTGGAGTCAGGTGCCTTACTTTTGGCCACTGACTCGACAAAAGCCGCATCAAACTGCAATTCGCCGTCGACATCCAAATCTGGTTTTTTTTGCTTAATCAGATCCGTTGCACGGACAACCATCTCACTGCGCTCATGCTTTGCGCTTCCGTGAGTTGAAAACGACAGCATTGCAACCTTGGGCGTATCACCTGTCAGTGCATAATGCGTTGCCGCTGAATCGATTGCAATGTCAGCCAATTGGTGTTCATCGGGATAGGGAACCACGGCACAATCTCCAAAAGTCAATATATGCTCATCCATGGTATTCATTAAAAAAATACTTGAAACAATACTGGAACCCTTTTTCAAACCAATAGCCTGTATGGCTGCCCGTAACACATCACCGGTGGTATTTGCGGCTCCCGCGACAGCGCCGTCGGCATCACCTTCAGCCACCATCAGAGCAGCATAGAAAAGAGGTTGACGGGCTATCTCGACAGCCTGTTCCCTGTCTATACCCTTGTGCTTGCGACGTTGGAAAAAAAGATCGCTGTAACGGTCGAGGGTTTCTCCCTTTTCGATTTTTGAGAAGGTGACGTTTTGGGGAATATTTACAGACTCCGATGATGCTCTTTGCCGGATCGTCTTCTCTGATCCAACGAGAATTACATCAACAAGGTTATTGTCTGCAAGGTAAGCGGCCGCCTTCAAAGTGCGTATATCTTCGGTCTCACAAAGAACAATCCGCTTTTTCGTAAGTCCGGCCTTGTACCGTATCTGTTTTATGATATCCATATTTTTATCTCTTCAACTTAGGTCTGCCTTTCCAGGCTTATATTATCTGACTATTGACAAATTCGTATTACCCCAAAAAGCCGGACTTTGTGCACGATCATACAATCTTCGCGAGGTAAACGGAACATTTCGTTCCAGATGTGCTTCAATTTCTCCGGCTGTTTCTGCACCATGCTGCAGTGCGTGAAAAAAATACCAGGTAAATAAATTATAGGGATAAGCACCATGACCGTTGCCACCAGTATAGGGAGCAGAATGCTGACCCGGCTCAGCTGCCCAATAAATGGCAAAACGATCAGAATCACCAATCAAACTACGTGATACCGTTGCCATTTCTTCTTTATTTGACCCCATCTGATTTTGAGGGGTTTGCCCGAAAACGGAACTTCGTTCCCAGTCGGTATCCATGACCAAAACCGTTTGCCGGGAGCGCATCTTACCAAGGGCGTCTGACAACAAATCGAAAGGTATCAATCGTTCATTTCTTTCGCCGGGATCATAGTCAACCGGCAAAAGATGCAGCTGATCATTATCCGTAAATGCATGCCCATAATAGTAAACAAACAAATCCGAATCATCCATTGAAAGTTGTCTGCCACCGATCATCAATGAATCACTTTCCTCAAACAAATCACGCATCTGCTGTTGGTTCATGTTTTCATATACCATAATATTTTCGGAAAAAAAACCAAGTGTATTTGTAAGGTAATGCTCCGCCAGTTCACCGGTACGAGCAGCGTAAGGCAAATTGCCGACAGGATTTTGGTATTCCCCATTTGCTATGATAATAGCGATGCCGTCCGGATTGCTACGCCGGTTTTCAGGCAGATTTCGCTCGATGGCAAGGTCA
>CAYMBG010000081.1:0-13506 GCA_964388615.1 uncultured Chitinophagales bacterium
CGGTTCCTTCAGAAACGTCCCGCGAGTTTTCGGTCAGGGTCAGACAAACGGATTGATTTTGCTTGGTGTCTCCTAATCCGGGTTATGGTAAGCGATCATTCTGTCAAGACTGATCTTTCCTTCGTAATAGGCGCGTCCGACAACGACCCCGTACATTCCCTCAATGGCCAGTTGACGCAGATCCTCTTCGTCGGCTACTCCACCGGATGCGATGATATTGACCTGCGGATAACGCAGGGATATTTCATTGTAAAGTCCGGAATTGATTCCACTAAGCATTCCGTCACGCGAAATATCGGTGCATAATATGGTCTTAACACCAGTGCGGACCATTACACCCAGAAAATCGAGGGCGTCTTCATCAGAGGTTTCTTCCCAGCCACCATAAGCCATTTTTCCATTTTTGATATCCAGGCCCAGAATACAAGTATCTCCACCGTAAATATCTATAGCTGCATGCCATTCATCCGGATGCTGAACGGCCATGGAACTGCTTACAATCCTTGATACACCGGCTTCCAGGAGTGTTTGAACGTCACTTCGGTTGCGAATTCCACCACCACACTGAACGCTCACACCTGTCTCATCAATGATACGTTCAATCACCGGCAGGTTCATGAATCTGCCTTCACGGGCACCGTTTAAATCTACGATGTGAATATGAGTGAAACCAGCGCTTTTGAATTTGTTTACAAATGAAACAGGATTATCCGAATAAACGGTGACTTCCTTGTAGTCTCCCTTTTTTAACCGAACCACCTGCCCGTTCAACAGGTCAATTGCTGGAATTACTTGCATTACGTTTGAAACCCCCGATAAGTTTTAATTATTGCTTCTACAGTCGGCTTGAAATATAGCATTTCAATAAAAGGAATACCGACAATTAATTTTGTTCTTATTACTTTGCTGACCAGTTTACCTTGCTTTTAAGAATCCAGAAACCCAATATAATAAAAGGGATACTGAGTAACTGACCCATTCCAATCATCCAGGTTTCGGTGAAGACCGCCTGCTCTACTTTGGTGTACTCTACAAAAAATCTGCTGGTGAAAAGGGTGATCATGAATACTCCTGTAAGAAGTCCTTCCGGTGGATGCTTTCGGTAGTATTGGTATAATCCGACCAATATTATCATGATAATGATGCCGATTAGCGCCTCATAAAGCATGGTAGGATGGCGTGGCGACATATCCACATGGGCAAAAATCACAGCCCATGGAACTTCCGTGGGCAACCCATAGATCTCTGAGTTCATAAAATTACCGATCCTGATAAAGGAACCGCCAAGAATAGCCGGAATACTCAGTCTGTCGGTCAGCCAGAAGAATGTGATCCGGGGATATTTTCGGATAAAAAGCCATAGCGCCAATAGAATGGCGATCGAGGCACCGTGACTGGCAAGGCCTCCTTGCCATATGTATAACACTTCATGTATGTTGCGGATGTAATAGTCGAATTCGTAAAAGATCACATGGCCTAGTCTGGCACCGAGGATGGTTGCTATGACCATGTATGTAAGCAGCTTATCAGCAAGTAAGACATCCACGCCGGCATCCTTAAAAAATTTGCGTCCAATGAAATATCCGGAAATAAATGCAGTTGCGAAAAGTAACCCGTACCAGCGAACACTGATGGGCCCTATTTGTTCAATAGTGGGGCCGGGAAGTATCAGGAAGATGATCTGGCCGACCAGCAGGACACCGATCAATAATCCGAATGACTGCCAGCCGGATAGCTCATTTTCAGCATCATCATCTTTATTTTTGCGACGTTTTTTACGACGCTGCTTTTGGGATTTGTCGCCACTGGTATCCGTAGATTGCCTTGCGAAAAACTGGGGAAGTAGAAGGAAGGCGACTACGGCCAGAACCAGTCCCGGGATACTGATGGCAAATGGAAGGGAAAACTCTCCCATTTGAAGCATAACAGGATCGCCTTCCCAGTAAAAAAAATCAGAACTCATAAAAAAAAATTAGGAAAGTTTGTATGTGGAACCGTCAGGTCCATCTTCTATGCTTATGCCGAGTTGGACAAGGTGATCGCGTATGCGGTCAGCAGTGTCGAAATCCTTATTTTTCCGCGCATCCTGTCTGATATCAAGCAATAGTTGCATCACTTCGTCAAATGGAAGCTCGCTTGTCGCGGTTTGGGTTTCATCCGGTGACCAAATTGCCAGCACGTCGCGTGTGAACTTCGAAACAAAACGTGATAATTCTATAATGTTGGATGGTGGGTTATCAGCTTGCAGATTCGCTTTAAGCGGACGCAATTGCTCAAAAAGGTATGCGATGGCTTTTGCAGTGTTGAAGTCATCGTTCATACGCTCATGCAGCCCCTGACTTAATGCATCCAGATCGAAGGCACTGATCTTGTCGGTATGGTTTTCCCCGGATTGTTCGGCATGAGCTGCGGCCGCGTGCAATAAATCAAGAATTTCGGTGAGATTCCTGTAGCCGTTTTCAGCTGATTCCAGAGCCGGTTCTGAAAAATCGGTGGTGCTGCGGTAATGACTCTGCAGCAAAAAGAATCGAATTACCTCCGGTGTCCACTTGCGGCTTAGCAGTTTATGGTCGCCGGTGAAAAACTGCTCCAATGAAATGGCATTACCCAGGGACTTGCCCATCTTCTGGCCATTTAATGTAACCATGTTGTTATGCATCCAATACCGCACAAATGGTTCCTGATGCGCGCCCTCACATTGTGCTATTTCACACTCATGATGCGGGAACTGGTTTTCCAGACCGCCACCGTGGATGTCGATGGTTTTACCCAGGTATTTTGTGGCCATGGCCGAACATTCGATATGCCAGCCAGGGAAACCTTCTCCCCAGGGAGAGTCCCAGCGCATGATATGCGTGTCGTCAGCCTTTTTCCATAGGGCAAAATCGGCAGGGTTTTTCTTGTCGTCGCTGGTTTCAACCCGAACACCGGACTCAGCCTCATCAAGCGTTCGACCACTTAATTTTCCATAATCCGGGAGGGAGGTGACATCGAAATAGACATTCCCATCTGTTTCGTAAGCGTGGCCCTGATCGATCAGCTTCTTGATCATCGCGATCTGTTCAGGTATGTGACCCGTCGCGCGAGGGGAGATATCCGGACGTAAAACGTCAAGGTGATCCATATCGCGGAAATAGCGGTAGGTGTATTTTTCCGCAAGCTCCATCGGCTCAAGTCTTTCGATACGTGACTGCTTAGCCATTTTATCTTCGCCATCATCGGCATCGTCAGTCAGATGTCCAACATCGGTAATATTTTGTACATAGCGTACCTGGTATCCGAGATAACGGAAATACCGCACAACCACGTCAAAACTGACATAACTCTTGGCATGACCCAGATGTGGATCGCCGTATACCGTGGGTCCGCATACATATATCCCTACAAATCCTTCTTTGATCGGCTCGAAAGCCTCCTTTTTTTTACTGAGCGTATTATATATGTGAAGTTTTTTCATGTTGCTTTAATGCGGACGAAACAGGTTGACGGTGTCGGAAAAATAGAGTAATAACCATTTATGTAATAGGCCTGCAGCTATTGCGAAACGAAAATCACCTATTTGGATCTATAAAGATACGAAAGGCAAAGGGAAAGGATAAATCCGGATTATAAATTTCCCATTATATGAAAACAGAGTTCTGCGGATTTCTTATTTTCCCTTGGCAGATACCATTGAACATACAAAAATTTCGCAATCCACTTTCAAGAGTTTTTCATGACTTCAGATAAGGAGCATCCAACATATCAAAATCAGAAAGAACATGTTAGACATTTGTTTTTTCATGGTTTGGAATCCATGGCTCCGGAGAAGCTTATTCGGGAAGCCGTTATACCGAACGATGATATCCTGGAAATAGCTGGTCGCTCTTACGCTCTGCCGGAAGAGCGTAAGATATGGGTTTTTGGATCTGGTAAAGCCGCCGGTCGAATGGCTCTTGAGGTGGAGAACATCCTTGGGAAACAGGTGTATGACGGTATCATAATCTGTCCCTATGGATTGAAAACAGGAACGAAACGTATCCAACAGTTTGAAGCATCACATCCGGTTCCCGACCTTAATAGCTTGACGGCGACTTATGAATTAATGGATGTGGCGTCGGGTGTTGAGGAAAATGACCTGGTTATCTACCTGATGAGTGGGGGGAGCTCATCTTTGCTTTGTATGCCTGATGATAAGCTGGAGCTGGATGATATCCGGGGATTATATCGCGAGCTGTTGAAATGTGGAGCTTCAATCCGTGATATCAACCGGATCCGGAAGGGGGTTTCGAAAGTTAAAGGAGGAAAGCTTCGGCCCTGTTTCGGAAGTGCTGTGGTCGAAGTCCTCGCAGTTTCTGATGTGCCCGATAATGATCCTGCGGTCATTGGGTCCGGCCCATTGGTTGACGATCCGGTTTCGCCTGCAGAGACTATGAAGCTTTTAAAAAACTATGGCATCGAGAAGAAGGTGCCGCGTGCTATTATCCGGTTTCTGGATACAGCCTCAAAATCACAATTCGGGTATCGCTCTTCTGTGACTTCAGACTCCGAAGAAGCGCGGGGTTCTGTCTCGAAAAAAGAGCCCTGTAAAACGCATTTTCATATTCTGGCCAGTGTAGAGAAGGTCGCGGAGGCTATTGAGCAGGAAGCCGATAAACTTGGATATCATACCTGTTTGCATAAAGGGTTCCTCACGGGTGAGGCACGGAAAGTAGCCAAGTCGATTTCAGGTGAAGCCGTTGATGTGTTGGTCCGGAATCGGCCTGTATCCAAACCTGCCGCACTTATTTACTATGGTGAAACGACCGTCACGGTCAAAGGGGATGGAAAGGGGGGACGTAATCAGGAAATGGCTTTGAGTGCTACCATGGCCCTTGAAGGTCAGCATCATATCACGTTTCTCAGTGGAGGGACCGATGGGCGTGATGGAGAGACCAATGCTGCGGGAGCTATCTGTAATGCCCAAACCGGTTTGAGAGCACGAAAAATGGGCAACGATCCGGAGTCGTTCCTGGAAAACAACGACTCCTGGAACTTCTTCAATCAAACAGGTGGTCTCCTCATTACCGGTAATACCGGAAATAATCTTATGGATATTCAAATTGTTTTGATAGAGAAATGATTTGGGATAATCCGGGCTTTTTCTGGTTGTTGTTGTTGATCCCATTGATGTATGGTGCCCATCGATATGTTGAATACATCATAAAGAATCGGCGTAAACACTATTTTTCCGATGAGTTGTTTTCGCGTCTCCAGGCACATCGCAAGATTGTGGCAATACGAGTAAGGAGAGCCTTTTTTTACGCCGGTTTTTTTTTCCTGGTTGTTGCCCTTGCTGGACCCCAGATAGGAACGGAGGTGCGGGAAGTACAGAGGGATCGACTGGATGTGCTTATAGCACTGGATCTCTCATTGAGTATGAAAGCGGAAGATGTACGTCCCAGCCGACTTGAAAAGGCTCGTTTTGAAATTAATCGCTTGCTTCCTCATTTACACAATGACCGTATCGGGCTGGTTGTGTTCACAGGTCATGCTATGTTGCACTGTCCTCTTACAACAGATTATTCCGCTTTCCGGATGTTTCTGGATATAGCCGATCCCGAAATCATGCCCTCCACTACAACTGATTTTCGATCGATGTTAGAGGAGGCGTTATCATCATTCGAGTCGTCGGCAACAGGCAGCAGTGAACATTCGGGAGATCCGGCCAGGGTATTGTTGATTTTTTCTGATGGAGAAGATCATGTGGATCAGTATGAAGCCCCACTTCAACAGTTATTGGAAAAAAATGTTTTTATATTTACCGTCGGTATCGGAACCGAGGATGGAGGACGAATACCCAGATACCATCCAGAGACCGGAGCGTTTGAAGATTTTCACCGCGATCGTCAGGGGCAGGTGGTTACGACCCGGCTGGAACCGGAGTTGTTACGGAATTTAGCAAACCGTTCCGGTGGTCAATATTTTCAAATATCCCGGACAGCCCACAATATTGAGGGCTTCATACGCCAGATCGATCAATTGGAACGCAGTACGTTTGCCACAGAAGAGGTTACCCGGTATCAAAACCGTTATGCCGTACCCGCTTTTTTCAGCTTGCTGTGTTTTGTGATCTCAATGCTGATACCGGGTTATAAATCCAATGTTAAACAACAAAATTGACGATATGATCCGCTTTTTTATTTTAGATTTGGACGGCTGTCTGACTTTTCCATTCCAAACCCCCGATTGGAAACAGATTACCGCCATTCGGGAACTGCAGCGTCGAAGCGAAAAAGAAGATGACATACCCGCATTAAGTTTGTGCACGGGTCGACCGCAACCCTATGCCGAGGCGGTGGCACAGTGGCTTGGAGTGCGGCACACCATAATTTTCGAAAGTGGCGGCGGTTTTTTTCATCCCGTTTCAGCCAAACTGACCTGGTCTCCGGAGTTTACCCCGGAAATTCAGAAAAAGTCTGAAGAGATCCGGTCCTGGTTTTCCAAAGATATTCTTCCCCGTTATTCCGGAATGATGGTTGAGTTCACGAAACGCACCGATGTCGGATTGATACACACGGAGCTGGATACGATCAGGGAGGTATATGGGCTTGTGTCTGAAATCATTGAGCGTGACTATCCGGAGTTTGAAGTACATTATACCAATGTTTCCGTCAACATTATTGTAAAGGCATGTAACAAGGCCTCCGGCCTGCGTTATTTTGCAAAACAACAACAGGTCAGCGCAGATGAGATTGCTTATATCGGTGATACTTCAGGAGATATCAAGGCACTCGAGTGGGCAGGACATCCCTACGCACCGGCAAATGCCATTGATGAGGTCAAAAAAAGGGCGCGCGTGATGCCTGGCGAGGCGACAGGTGGCGTACTGGAAGCTTACGGGGAGCTGATTGATAGAAATAAAGCCATGAGTACATCAGATAAAAGATGAGGTGCATGATCGCTCTCATCCGTCTGTTTGCGGCACCGGATTTTCCATATATTCCTCCATTAATTGAAAATATCGCTCGATAAGTTCCTGATAATCGGAACGGAACCGGGTATAGTCCGTTTGTTCAACATTGGAGCGGATTTGCTCCCGCAACTCCTCCATTGTCATTTCAGTGATATCGCGAGTGTCGTAATCTTCAGCTGTTTCCCCAAGTCGCTCTTCCTCATCCTCATCCCTTTTATGGACGGAGTCCTCCACTTCAAGCATTCGGGACAATATGTTCTGCTGTCTTTCAACGGTGAGGTCATCGGTTGAACCGCCACGCAAATCATTGATAGCGTCCTCCATCTCTTCCGTTAATCGCTCAATTTCACTCATTAAACGATCTCCACCGCGACCACTGTTTTGCTGAATACGATTCATTTCCTCGCGAATACGGTTCTGTTCCCGTGCCATCTGTTCAAGCCGTTCCATATGGTCACGGCTCAGCCGTTCACCCTGGATGTCATTAATATAATCCTGAATTTCCTGATTCAGTTGTTGTTGGTCCTGTGACATGTCTTGCAACTGATCCATCATCTGATCCATGCTCATCATACCATCACCGCCTCCGTTTTCCATCTGATTGAGTTGATCCAGCAAATCAGCCAGCATGGATCCGATCTCATTCAGCCCTCCCAGAGAAAAACGCTCCTCGGCGGTTGCATTGGAACGGTTGCGATCAATCAAATAATCAACGGCACGTTCCATGTGACGCTGAACTTCTCTTTTGCGGTCATTAATCCTGTTGGAAAATTGGGGGATTTCTGTGGAAACCTGGTATAATGAATCCGTGATCATGGAAAATTGACCAGATATGTTACGTTGCCGTCTTGCCTGTTCGATGAAGCCGGGACTGTTGGAAGTCAGATTGGATGTCCTGTTTACAACATCCTCCTGCTCTTCGGAGAGCAGAATCAGAGTCTCCAGAATATATTCAAGCGCTTGAATATTAATAGACAAGGTTTCCTGCTGCATCTCCGACTTCATGGATGAGAGCTGCTCTGCCATTTCTCCCATATCCTGACTCATATCCTGTTGCTGCTGGCGAAGTTCGGATGGATCCGATTCTCCTTCCTGCATCTGTTCCAGGTTATCCTGAAGCTGACGGTTAAGTTCTTCCATCTGTCGTGAAAAATCATCACTCATTTGCTCCATCTGCTCGCGGCGGCGATCCGGACTTTTTTCAGGTAATTCTTCAATTTTTTCTGACAGTTGTTGCAGTTCTTCGCGAATCTGTTCCTGTTGTCGTATCTCTTCTTCCCCATAAGAATCCTGCTCCGAGAGGAGGGATTCGCGCTCTTCCAGGTCTTCAAGCATTTTGGACATTTTATCCAGATCAGCATCAAGGCGGAGGGATTTGAATAGATCCATGGTGCGCTCCAGCCGTTCGCGGTATCGTTCTTCATTGAATTCGATGTCATCAAGGTTCTCCCGCATCTGTCGTTGATCGAACTCCCCAAGATTTTCCTGCATTTGCTCAAGAAGTCGCAGTATATCAGGATCATCTATTTCATCCATCAGGTCCTGAAGTTCTCTGTAGCGTTCTATGGTCTCGTCTGACATCAGGTCCTGAGATTCCAAATCCGATGTGAGTTCATCAAACTGACGCTGCATCTCTTCAATCTGTTCTTCAATACCTTTTCGCTGTTCTTGAATATCTTCAAGTAATTGCGACTGTTCCCATTGGTCATCAGGGCGGTCTCGTATCTGCTCACGCAATTGATCCATATCCTGCTGCATACGCTGATAGGATTCTTCTACTTCACTGAAACGATTTTCGATCTCCTCTTCCTGTTCTTCTTGATCAAAAATTCGGGATGCCAATGAGGGGATTTCAATGGTGTGGGTAGCGGAACGAGTGGTTTGATAACCGTCAAACTCGTTGTTGTCGGTGATTTCAATCCAGTACTCGAGTTGATCCATGGCGGTCAGGCCCATATCCCGAATGTCCCAGTCGTATTCACCCATACCTTGATTCCTTTGGGGCAAATCGAGTGCTATCATACCCTCTACCGGGATTTCAATGAATGCCTTATCCAATTGGTAATGAAGCTCGACCGAGGTAAAACCGTAATCATCTTCGAATTCATAAAGCAAGGGAACCTCTTCAGTGATAAATTCATGGACATGAGTGTCGGGACTCAATATTGCCACGTGAGGAGGCCGGTCCGGTATAACCGACAACCGGAACCGGAACGGGTTGCTGTTTTTAAGTCCATGGCCATCACGCATCGCAAAATGAAAGCGGTCGTCTTCAAGGGCGGTAAATTCGGTGTTGATCAATCCCTCCGGCTCGACAGACAGGGTGTCTTCTCGTTGCTCCGAAACAAACTCAAGATAATCCAAAGGTTTGTTGCTTTCAGACTCAATGATTATACGTGATCCAACAGGTGCATCCAACCGATTGAAAGGATATGTGTGAGTTTCGCTATCCCGGCCGGTGTAGTCAGGGGGGATAGCTGTAACGGACAGGTTCTGTAGTCTCGGTAATAGTTCGACATTTACCTTGTGCATTTCGCTGCGGTAACCATCCATTTCCAGGAAATATTCGACATCATCAAACAACTCGCTCTCCCGGGATTCAAACGAATCGTCTCCCTCAAGGGTCATCCCCTGAAGCCGGGGTTGTTCTTCTTGTTCGGAACGCAGGCCTAATCGTACTGTTTCTGGTTTATTACCCCGAAAATCCACAACAACTTTGAACCTTGAGCCTTGCTCAACGGTGGTGTCGCCAGGGGATACGGTGAAATCAAAAGGAATCGGTTTTTGATAAGACACCCAGAATGTGCTGCTCCTTTGAAAGGCATCCTCAAAAAACAGCAGGCTCACAATGAGAAGCAGGAATGCTCCGGCAGAGGCCAGCTGAATACGTCTCAAAAATTGTGTTAATGGATGGTGTCTCAGATACTGCTTTAGTTTTTCTACTGGTTCCTGTGTGGAAAGATGTTCCAGGTTTTGTTCGATAGCAGCTTGCCGGAGTTCAGAATCGTTGGTCTCTTTGGTAAGAGAGAGGTCCATTATGTGACGAAGTTTCGGCAGATGGATGTGATCTGCGGCGGATCGATAGAAGCGTATAAACTCCGGCAGCTGAAACCTGTTCCTGATGTGGCGTGCGAAAAAAATGGCAAGACCCAGCGAGAGTATCCAATAAAGCGTTTTAACCGAAGCCGGAAGGTAGAACTGTTGTTCAATACCGAGCAGTACCAAAAGCAGAACGGCTACAACCAGAAGTGCACCAAAAATGGAACTTATATTCAAACGCCATTTCAGTATTCTATGGCTTGATTTTAAAGTTTCATGAATCTGTGAGATCATTGCTTTTCCTGTCATGGGTCTTCTCTGATTGCTGCTACCTTTACGTTACGATATACGAGAGCGCTTAGTATATATATAACGCGGACACGGTTTATAAATCGTTCAGTGTTCCCGACCAGGCTACGGAGGGTTTTTCAGGACCGTTAGCTAACCGGATAACTTCATGAAAGGGATCGTGTTCAAGGTAAAGCATAATGTTATCCTGAATACATCGGCCGAGTATCCGCTTTTTTTCTTCCAGTGTGTGCAGTGGGCGCATGTCAAAACTCATCACCCAGGGCAGGGGTAAATGGGCAGTGGTGGGCATAAGATCAGCGGCGAATAACATTTTTTGGTCATTGTTGGATATCAGAGGTAATTGCTGTCCGGCAGTATGTCCGTGTACCACCTCAATATCGAGACCTGGCTCATAATTGTGACCGTCCGGAATGAATGTAAGTTGTCCGGAAGTGGCAAGGGGTTTGATGTTGTCTGGTAAAAAGCTGGCTTTTTCACGGGCATTCGGATTTTCCACGGTTTCCCAATGATCCCGATGCACCCAATGGCGCGCATCCGGGAAGTGGAGCTTAAGGTCGCCCTTTTTATCCATGGAAACAGCACCGCCACAATGATCAAAATGGAGGTGTGTGAAAATCACATCGGTGACATCAGATCGGTTGAACCCGTGAAAAGCAAGCGAATGGTCCAAAGTATGATTGGAAAAATCAAGTCCGTACAGAGCTGTAAACTTCTCATCAAACTTATGACCGACACCGGTATCAATAAGGTAAACCCTGTCGGTATTTCTTGAATGAACAAGTAAGCAACGGGCCGTGATGGCAATACGATTCTGCTCATCACTTACAAAATGCCGCGACCACAGCGCCTTGGGAACAACACCGAACATGGCACCTCCATCTAAGCGGAATTGTCCGGTTTCAACGGTAAAGAGGCGAAAGGAACCGAATAAATTAGAACTGAGTGCCATGTTTCAGATTTTTTGCAGTAATTCGTCAAGAAAAACCCGAACCCTTTTGAGATCTTGTGTCAATTCTAAAGGCAGTTCTGTAGATTCCTCCTTATCTTGCATCCGGTTTTTTTGTCGCTTTAGTTCTTTTCGGGCTCCTGCCGTAGAGTATTTTTTATCCTGGATGAGGTCTTTCAGCAGCAGAATGATCTGAATGTCGCCATCCGTATAGGTTCGTTTACCGGCCCTGTTTTTTGAAGGGCTCAGTTCATTGAACAGCGACTCCCAGTAACGCAGCACGTGTGGCTCTACTCCCGTCAGTTTGGAGGCCTCACCAATGCTGTAGTAGAGTTTTTTCATTTTTTGGATATTAGTCATTACTATTACCATGATAATAGGAAATTAAAAACAAGAAATATTGTCAAAAAACAAAAATATAGATAAACCCGAAGTATCGGTCATCGTACCGCTCTACAACGAGGTTGAGTCCCTGGAAGAACTGTCCCGTCAAATTGATCAGGCCCTTGCACCAAAGTGGCGTTATGAGATTATATATATAGATGACGGATCTGATGACGGCTCATGGGATGAAATTGAGAAGCTCTCTGAAAGTTCAAATAATATCAACGGGATACGGTTTCGAAGAAATTATGGAAAAAGTGCCGGACTCCAGCAGGGATTCCGGAGGGCGCGCGGTCAATATGTAGCAACCATGGATGCTGATCTGCAGGATGACCCGAATGAGATTCCTGAAATGATTCGGATGATTCAAGAACAGGAACTTGATTTGGTTAGCGGATGGAAAAAGAAACGATATGACCCATTGAGCAAAACCATTCCGTCCATTTTTTTCAATTCCGTGACTTCCATCACCACCGGCATTAAACTGCATGATTTTAATTGTGGTCTGAAAGTCTATCGTGGTGAGGTTGTTCGTCATCTGACCATTTACGGGGAACTGCATCGCTATATTCCATATCTGGCAAAACAGCAAGGTTTTGGTCGTATCGGGGAAAAAGTGGTACAGCATCATCCCCGAAAGTTCGGACAATCCAAGTTCGGATTGTCCCGATTCATAAAAGGGTTTCTGGATCTGGCAACGCTGTTGTTCCTGGGGCATTACATGAAACGTCCCATGCATTTTTTCGGGGGGGTAGGGACGCTTTTTCTGTTAATTGGTGGCGGCATTACCATCTATTTGACCATATTGCGTATTTTTTTCGAAGTCTATCTTTCCGGACGCCCCCTGTTTCTTTTTGGTATCTTGTTTTTGCTCCTGGGAGTACAGTTTTTCTCAATTGGTTTTCTGGGCGAGATTTTTAATCAAAACCGGGTAGGGGCTCATGGTGATCATGTTAATATTCAAGATCTCAAAGGTTTTGATGACACGTCAAAGACACCGGAAAATACGTATGATAGTGATTCTCACAGGCATCAACCAGAATATGGTACGGATCACGAAGGGGGAGGATTCAAACAATGAGCAAAATTGCCTACGATCCTACCAAAGATCAATTTGCGAAATGGATCCGCCGCTCCCGCCTTTTGAGAACCTTGTTTTATCGACTGTTGGATCTGTTTTTCCTGAGGAGCTGGTATGTGCGGTCGGCACTGCGTGAGCAGTATCGTAACCGTTTCTCGAAAAACGAGCAATGGAAGCTTCTCGACGCCGGAAGCGGATTTGGACAGTATGACCGGTATATTCTCAGGAAGTTTCGTAACGCCCGGATTCATGCTGTGGATGTGAAACAGGATTACCTTGATGACTGCCGCTTTTATTTTCAAAGGGATATCGATACCGGCCGGATTGAATTTGATTCATTGGACCTGGTGAATGAAGAGCTTCCGGAAGCTGCATTCGACTTGGCACTTTGCGTCGATGTGCTGGAACACATCGAGGAGGATATCACCGTTATGAGCCGGATACGTAGCGCACTCAAGCCGGGCGGAGTTTTTATTATGCACTCACCTTCCCATTACTCTGAGGAAGATGCCGGTGAGGACGAATTTTTTGTGGATGAGCACGCCCGGGCCGGTTATTCCAAAGAAGAGCTTAGACAGAAATTTGAAAAAGCCGGACTGGAACCGATATCTTTACGATATTCCTATGGTGAATGGGGACACCGGGCCTGGGAATTACTGATCAAGGTTCCTATGCTGTGGTTTACCCGTTTTGGAATGAAAACGATGTTGTGGTTGCCTTTTTATTATTTGGCGACTCTTGTTCCCGGACTAATTATGATGGCGGTCGATCGCAAGCGGGATAACCATTGGGGAACCGGTATTATCGGTA
>CAYMBG010000082.1:0-307 GCA_964388615.1 uncultured Chitinophagales bacterium
GATTCCCTTGTTGAGATTCCACTGGGACTTGGATTTTTGGGTTCTTTTTTCTTCTTGGCCAATTGAAATACTTTTTTTGTTTTGGTTCAAACGAAAATCACTCGCACAGATAATGGCGCCAATATACGATCTTTCGATGTCGAAATCTTCATCGGGCTCCCATAATTATCTTACGCTTAAGATCCGGCTTTGTTTCTATTTTAGAAACGACGAGGATGTATATTTGGAAACGACGAGGATGCATAGATGTTTTATTAAACTTATCGACACATTTTTTAACAACTCCAGTACTATTAATCATTCCTTT
>CAYMBG010000082.1:317-13313 GCA_964388615.1 uncultured Chitinophagales bacterium
GATGTCGAAATCTTCATTGGTCTCCCATAATTATCTTACGCTTAAGATCCGGCTTTGTTTCTATACAAACCGTTTTTATAAAACGACAAGAATGCATATATGTTTTATCAAACTTATCGACACATTTTTTAACAACTCCAGTACTATTAATCATTCCTTTTCAGACAAAAAGGAATAACCGGGAAAAGGACTGTCCAGTCCAAAGAAATCACACACGGAAACCGCAATATCAGAGAAGCTGGAGCGAGTAGGCAGTTCAAAAGAATGGGCCTTGGATGCCGGATAAATCAAAACGGGTGTAAATTCCCTGGAATGGTCGGTGCTGGGCATGGTCGGATCATTACCGTGATCACCCGTAATGATGAGTATATCATCATCTTTCATCGCCCTCAAAAATGAGGGAATTGCCCGATCGATCTCCTCCAGGGCTTTAGCATACCCATCGGCATCATTACGATGCCCAAAGTTTTGATCCGTCTCAATTAAGTTGGTGAAGACAAACGCATTTTTTTGCTGTCCCATTATCCCCAGTAGTGTCTCCAGTCCCCCGGTATTGCTTTTTGTTCGGATCGCACGGGAAAATCCCCTTTCAGCAAACAGGTCTGCTATTTTCCCCACGGATACGGTTTCAATTCCATTCTGCTGCAAATACTGCGGCAAAAAAGGCTCTGGCGGTTCCAGGGAATAGTCATGACGCTGATCGGAGAGCCGGTAATAGTTACCGGAAACACCGCCAAAGGGTCGTGCGATTACCCGCCCTACCGCATGTTGATCTACCATAACCTGCTCCCTTGCCACCGCACACCATTCGTAAAGTCTGTCAACGGACACCGTATCGGTGTGGCAGGCGACTTGAAATACACTGTCGGCAGAAGTGTAGACAATTGGTAAACCGGTCTGCTGATGTTCCCTGCCATGCTCCTCAATAACAGCGGTACCAGAAGCAGGTTCATTGGAAAGCACTCCCTGGTTTCCGGTGAGTTTACAGAACTTTTGGATGACGTCTTCGGGAAATCCATCGGGGTAGGTTGGAAACGGCCGATCCAATTGTAAGCCGGCGATTTCCCAGTGTCCCGTTGTGGAGTCCTTGCCTGCTGAATATTCGCGCATCTTGCCAAATGAGGCTTTGGGATTCCGAACAGGTGCCACAGTATCCAGTGGAATGATATTTCCAAGCCCTAATTTCTCAAACTCCGGCAAAGCACAACGGGTTTCGGCCACCACATGTCCCAGGGTATTGCTCCCCTTGTCACCGTACTTATCCGCATCTTCCTGAGCCCCTACCCCCAAACCATCGATAATCAGCAGATAACAAACTCCCATATTATACCTCACGTTTGAACATCTGTTCCTTGACAGCTTGATTCATAGCATTCTTCACCTGTCTCATCATTGTTTCCTGATCAGATTCACCATTGATCAACATGGATCCCATGTGCAATGAAACCGGTTCACTGATACCTGCAGCGAACCGGACCGGTTGTTCAAACACTTTTGAGATTTGCCCGGCCCATTGTGCAAAGGCGGTCTCATCGCTCGACTGAAGCAAGAAGCAGTACACATAATCGCTGTATTCGCCAAGAATACCTGAAAGGCCGTATTCTTGTGGCCGAAGTTGCGAAAGTACCTGCTTTTGAAGATCGACGAGGTCGTCCAGTCTGTGTTTGGTGCGCAGATCTGCGATATTACCGATGCAAATCATTCCAAGCCAGCTTTTCATAACGCCCTTGTGTTCCACAAAATGTTGTTGAACGGCTTTCAATGATCCGGAAAACAATTCCTGGTTGTAACTGGATGTTAACGTTGCAAAAATATCTTCGTGAACATCCATACGTGGATAAAGAGCCTCTATTTTCAGCCCGGCAATGCGACACAAATTATTGATTTTATGTTTGACCGCTTCGTTGAATATCAACGGGTTCTCGGTATAAACCAGTGCCAGCAGTTGTCGTCTCTGCTGATGCATAACGGGTACAGCAAGAGAGACACCGTTACACAACGGCTCATGGGTCGAAATCCGTTTCGGATTTGCATTCAGGTGGGATGCAAACACAGGCTCTCCATCAGCCAGAGCCTGATAAGAAACAGAAGCCTCTTGTACAGCCAGGCCCAGAGGAGGAGGGTAATCCGATTTTTCTGAATAAAGTACAGTGTGCCAGTCATCCATACCACGAGCCAACAAAATCGCCCCCCCCTTACCGCCAATTATTTCTTGCAATTCACGCAGCAATGTATGGGCAAGTTCAAATGCAGAACGGGTCCTGGTAAGTTTACGGACAATTTGGTCATAATCGAACCATTCAGATTGCTTTTCCGTAAGGTCACTTAATTCTAAATAAGTTTGTAACAAGCGATTTAATACTTTCTCATAGGCTGCAATAGCAGCCTCGTCGATTTCGGTTAACTGTGATTTTTCCGAAGTTTCCAGACATGTAATGGCTATCGTTTCGGAATTATACTTGAATGGAATAAGATAGATATACTGGACTGGTGGCGTTGAAGTATAGTGTTGCAGTTCTTCATTATCCAAATGATTTCCAACCTCCAGCCGCATGACGGATTTGATAGTGTGAAATTTACCTAAAAAATGTGATTTTCTCTCAACGCGATCCTGGAATACCACATTTTTCTGATTGGTGGCATAACTTTCGAGTACCAGCAAATCCCTGTTGCTATTTATCCAGTGCATGGAGGCCGTCTCCGCCTGCAAAGAAGTTCGGAGCATAAGCACCATGTCCCGGATCATCTTCTTGAAATTTTGGAGATATTGATGCTCCCTGTTTTCTGTATGGGTCATATGACACCTTGGATTTTCAATACGATCCTATCGGGTCGATTCAATGGATTCAAATAGTGATTCAGCTTCTGCAACCATGGATTCAATCGCCAGCAGGCCACGATCCCAAAAGGATCGGTTCTGGATATCCACCCCCAGTTGGGCGGTCATGCGGTCGGGCCATTCGGATCCGCCCATTTCCAACATATCCATATATTTCTCATTGAATCCATTTTCGGAATTTTGGTACTCCTGATAAAGTGCAAGCACGAGTAACTCTCCAAAAGCATAAGCGTACACATAACCCGGCGTGTGAACAAAATGAGGTATATAACTCCACCAAAGACGATAGTTTGGGGTCAGTGTAACCGAATTACCATAAACCGGTTTCTGAGTCTCCATCCAAAGCTCGGATAATCGCTCCGAGGACAACTCTCCCTCCTGCCGTCTGGCATGATGGATGCGATCCTCAAAACGGTTCATCGAAATCTGCCGAAATACCGTTGCTATGGAATCATCGATCTTACTGATCAATAATGCCATCTTTTCTTCCGGTCGCTTCAGCGTTCCGAGCAACTTTTGGAAAACCAGCATTTCACCGAAAACAGAAGCTGTTT
The DNA here is from genome assembly GCA_964388615.1 of uncultured Chitinophagales bacterium. GTDB lineage: Bacteria > Bacteroidota > Rhodothermia > Balneolales > Natronogracilivirgulaceae > SLLW01. The sequence continues at coordinate 3,711 of CAYMBG010000082.1, forward strand.
CTGCCGTGGTAAGAGGCGTACCTGACTGTAAGATTCCCTGTTTGCGGGAAAGGTATTGATGCACCCCATGACCTAACTCATGCGCCAGGGTTTGTACATCTCTAACCCGACCCTCGTAATTCATAAAAACATAAGGGTGTACCGATGGAACGGTGGAAGCAGAATAGGCACCACCACGTTTCCCGGGACTAACAGCAGCATCAATCCAGTTATTTTCAAAAAACAACTCTGCTATGCGCCCCATTTCCGGATGAAATTCGCTATAGGCATCAATAACGATATTTCGCGCTTTATCCCAGCTGATCGTTTCCCGATTTTTCTGCACAGGGGCGTAGCGATCGTACTCAAACATCTCATTAAGGCCGAGAAGGTTTTTCTTCAGCTTGTAAAACCGTTGTACTAATGGATAGCGGCTGGTCACGGCCTCAATCAATGAGGAGACGCTTTCATCCGATATTTCGTTTGATAAATTCCTTGCTTTCAGCCAGTGAGGATATTTTCGCAATCGGTCGTTGGTATGTTTATCCGCCAGCAGGGTATTAAAAACAAACGTCAGAGGATGCTTCATACCCGAAAGTCCTTCTGTAAAAACTTCCGAGGCTTTCCGTCTCATTTCCCGGTCGGGATCATGCATTTTACTGAGTATTTCCGACTCTGTCAGCACCTCTCCATCGAGCGTGAACCGGGAAGCACCCAATGTTTCATCAAAAAACCGGACCCATGCTTTCGAGCCGGTCACTGATTTGGCAGACAGAATTTTCTCCTCTTTCTCCTCCAGTATGAAAGGTTTGTCCAGCCTGGAGGTCTCCAGGTAGTGCTTGTAGGAAGAAAGTTCTTCACTATCTATCCATTTCTGTGCCGTTTCTTCGTCCAGATCCAGCCATTCCAATGTAAAAAAGACCAGTTTTTGCGATAACTCCGAGGAAAGTTCATTTGTCTCCTGAACCGCTTTACCCAGTTCCGGATCCTCCGTGTTGGTTGTCCAGCTAAGATAAGCAAAAGAACCCAGGCGACTCATGATTTCGATTATTTCCGAATACTGACCAAGTGCCTTTGCAAATTCAGCAGGGGTCAATCCGGCAATCCGGCCACGCCAATTCGTTGAAAATTTTTCAGCCAACGCAAGCGCACGATCGCGATCCTGTTGATAGCGGGGATCATCCAAACCATTGTAGAGGTCTGACAAATCCCAACGAACTGTTTCAGCTCCAATAATTTCCTTATTTGCCATGATTAATCATTGTTTTGTGATAATTCGAGAGTATAAGAAAAAATGACCTTTGGAGTAAGCGTTACCTTCCAAAAAGATAATCCCTGATACATCCATTTGCGTAAAAGGAAAGATGAATTGCCTGTGGTGAGTTTATCATCAGTATTATTTCTTTTTTTTCAACGTTTTTTTTACAGTTATCGTTACTATATGTAGTTGAAAATACCATTTAAAAATGGCAACATCGTGTTACCGGCTGTAAACCCCATTAATTTTACCCCAAAAATCATCACGCTGTTTTGAAAAAGATAGAAACACAATTCGGTCCGAATGCTGCGCTGGTAGAAGAGCTCTACGATCAATATCTCCAAAACCCGGATTCCGTACCCGATTACTGGCGCTCCTATTTTGATAAGTTAGGCGATCAATCCGGTGATTCAGAAACAACCAGTAAGTCAAAGAAAGAACCTGCGGCGGATACATCAACCCGAAAAGAAACAGCAGATAGCCAGGACAATGGCAAAGCAAAAAAGTCTACGGCATCTGCACCGGCAAAAACAGACAAGCAGCAAGAAAAAGAAAAGAAATCAAAACCTGAAAAAGAGGATTTATTTGATTACAAAGTTCTGAAGAGCGGCGCAGGTAAGCTGGCAGCCAACATGTCTGAAAGTCTCGAGGTGCCTACAGCTACTTCACAGAGAGTGATACCGGTAAAAATGTTGCTTGAAGATCGCCGGATAATCAACAGTTACCTGGAAAAACGTCTTCAACCCAAAGCTACATTAACCCACTTTGTTGCATGGGCCATTGTTAAAGCACTCAGGGATTTCCCGCAGATCAATCACCACTATGGAGAGAAGGAGGGAAAGGCTTCACGGGTAATTCCCAAAGCTGTCAATCTTGGTATTGCCATTGACCTGCAAGGCAAAGATGGGTCCCGAAACCTGGTCGTACCCAACATCAAAAATGTAGAGTCCATGAATTTCCGGGAGTTCCTGGATGCATTTCATGAACTGACAAACCGGGCCCGAAGCAACCAGCTTGAGATTGAAGACTTTGAAGAAACTACCATATCCTTAACAAATCCGGGTACTATAGGAACCGTTTCCTCTATACCCAGACTTATGAAGGGACAGGGTGCAATCATTGCCACCGGTGCGATGAGCTACCCCGCTGAATTTCAATCCATGTCTCAGGAATTACTGAGTCATTTGGGAATCAGCAGGGTCATGAACATAACCTGTACATACGATCATCGCATAATTCAGGGAGCCGAATCGGGCTCTTTTCTGGCACGAATACAAGAATTCCTCGCCGGTCCAACCGATTTCTTCGAATCCATTTTTGAGGAGCTCAACATCCCATACGAGCCAATTCCCTTTGGAACAGACAACTATGTAGGATCATTGGATGGAGGTTCTGACAAAACGGTTTCCGACAAAAAAGCGGTAGCCGTGAGCAGACTGATCGACCGATACCGCCGGCATGGGCATGTAATGGCAGAGCTGAATCCATTGCAATTTGGAACCGGATACAACCCGGAGCTTGATTTCCACTACCATGGGCTCACCATGTGGGATCTTGACAGGAAGTTCTATCCCAGCAAACTGGGAGGTTCTGACGAGGTAACTACGTTGCGAAATATCATTGATATCCTTCGCAACACGTACTGCGGCCACATAGGCGCGGAATATACCCATATTCTTGAGGTGGAGGAAAGATCATGGTTGCGGGATACGATGGAGTCATCCATGAACGACCCCGGCCTTAGCAAAGAAGAAAAACGTCGTATCCTTCTCAAACTTAATCAAGCCAGTGCTTTTGAAGAGTTTCTCCATAAAAAGTACATAGGACACAAACGTTTTTCTCTGGAAGGGTCGGATACGCTTATTCCCATGATTGATTACCTGCTGGAACGAGCAGCTACCTACAAGGTAACAAACGTGGTTTTGGGAATGGCTCACCGGGGACGTTTGAACGTTCTGGTGAACACCATGGGAAAATCATACCAAAAAGTATTTGCAGAGTTTGAGGGTAATATTGATCCGGAAACAGCGCAGGGTTCAGGTGACGTGAAATATCACCTTGGTGCCAAATCGACTCATGAGGCCAAAAACGGTCACAAAATCAACTTGATGCTGATGCCGAATCCCAGCCACCTGGAATCAGTAAATCCGGTAGTGGAAGGAGCATCAAGAGCATTGCAGGATCACGAGAAAAACAATCAGCCTCCAGACAGAGTGATCCCTCTGCTTATACACGGTGATGCGGCATTTACAGGACAGGGTGTCGTTGCAGAAACTCTGAATATGTCACAATTGGAAGGGTTCTCCACGGAAGGTACCATTCATCTGATTATCAACAATCAAATTGGCTTCACCACGCTGCCGAAAGATGGAAGATCCACCGAGTATGCTTCCGATTTAGCAAAAATGATACTGGCACCGATTTTCCATGTCAACGGAGACGAACCTGAATCAGCCATACAAAGTATCAAGCTCGCCCTTGATTATCGTCAGAAATTTGGAAAAGATGTGGTTATTGACCTGATATGCTACCGTAAGCATGGACATAATGAGGGGGATGAACCTGCATTTACGCAGCCCGGATTGTATAAAGAGATCCATGACCACCCCAGTGTCAGAGAACGCTATACCAATAATCTGGTGCAAAGAAAAGAGTTGACTCACAAGGAAACTCAGCAGATTTTCAAAGAGTTTGACGAACTGCTTGAAGCGGCATTCAAAGATGCAAAAAAAGCAAAATCCAAAGGCAAATTCACCAGCGATGAGCTGAAAAGGAAGGACAAATCGCAAGACGAATGGGCTCAAAACCTCCCCGACACAAGTTATGATGTCGAAAAACTTAAGGATATCGGCAGAAAATTAAACACGTTGCCTAAGGAGTTTGATGCAAATCCAAAGCTTTTGAGAATTCTTGCCAAGAGAAATGAAATAGTTGAAAACAACCAAAAGAAAATTGACTGGGGGTTTGCCGAGGCACTGGCATTTGGAAGCTTATTGATCGATGGACATCCGATCCGGCTTAGCGGCCAGGATTCGGAGCGCGGAACATTTTCGCATCGTCATGCCGTCTTGCACGGTACCGAGAAGCAGCAGACATTTATTCCGTTAAATCATATCAATGATAACCAGGAACAATTTGATATTTACAACAGTTTGCTGAGCGAATTTGCCGTGGTGGGATTTGAATTCGGGTACAGCAACATGCGCCCCCATTCTTTGGTCATCTGGGAAGCACAATTTGGTGATTTTAACAACGGAGCTCAGGTAATCATCGATCAATATATTGCCGCAGGTGAAAGTAAGTGGCGGCAATCCAGCGGAATCGTCATGTTGCTACCGCATGGATATGAAGGTCAGGGTCCAGAACATTCCTCTGCCAGACTTGAACGTTTTCTGCAACTATGTGCAGATGATAATATACAGGTGGTTAACTGTACAACCCCTGCTCAGTATTTTCATATTCTTCGCAGGCAGGCGACCCGCAAAGATAATAAACCGCTTATCATCATGTCTCCCAAGAGCCTGTTGCGTCACACGCAAGTTGTTTCCACTGTTGAAGAACTTGCAAAAAGCAATTTCCAGGAGATAATCCCTGATCCGGATTTGGACCAAAACCCGGACATTCAACGTCTGATTTTGTGTTCCGGCAAGATTTACTATGATCTGCTGGAAATGAGAAAGAAAAGTCAGATTGAAGACATTGCCATTGCCCGGATCGAGCAATTCTATCCATTTCCCGACCAGGATCTCACTGAATTACTCAAACGTCACGAAAATGTCAATGAAGTGGTTTGGTGTCAGGAGGAGCCCAAAAACATGGGTGGCTGGATGTACATGAAAGATCGGCTTGAGCCCTTGTTGCAAAACGGGCAAGACCTGGTTTATGCAGGTCGTGTAGCATCTGCATCTCCGGCAACAGGTACGACTCAGCTTCATACCGCAGAACAGGAGTTATTGGTTAGGGAAGCACTTGGTCTGGAAGAGCATATAACCGACAGCGTCTGAATAATTCTACAATTGTAGAATTTCAATGTATGCATAATGATGTTGAATCCACCAATTTGAGTACTGCCATTCCTGTGAAATAAGAGGATTAAGCGTTTACTTCCCTGGAAATGTTACGGCTCTATCTCAATCCGCCGGGAACGCCTTTACAAATCCGGCTAACAGCATCATGACTGTGCAAACTTTCCATATGGGCGCAACGCACCAAAAAATCAGAGACATCATCCCTTTTATTCAGGTGATCATAGACCAATCTGGCAGCATCTTCTACAAACTTCTGATAGGCACCATTCAATTCTGCAAAAGCCTGCTCGTCTTCCCGCTTGACCATCACCTGAGTCTCGGTCATTACCGCATTTCGCATAGTCTCAATCAGCTGTTCCGGATGGATAAAATCACGGCATTCCACTGTAACATTGGCAATACTACGCTGACTGTGTGAAATAGCTACAACATCTCGCATTTCCCTGGCATGTTCGGCCAGTTCAAATGAGCAGGGACAAGCACTGCTGTACTCGAAATCGATATGCATAAACTTACGTAAAGCACCGCTCTGGTCCATTTGACCTTCAAAAGTAATCGGATAGTATTGATAACCACTCAAACCAGACCTCAGGCTCTCCTGGAGCATGGGATAATTCACACGCAATCGTAAATAGCTCTCTTTACTTTTGAGATTTTCCCGGTAAGCGCGAAGAATATACTCGATAACCTCCTGAGAAACCACGTCATCCTGGAAATCATAGAATGTACGCATGATGCGGCTCATATTGATCCCCTTTTTACCGGCATCCAGACTCACATAGCCATCAACAGACGTTTCCAGAGTCAGTACTTCACCACTTCCGGCTTTATACTTCATCGGAAGTTTAAAGTTTGAGATACCTACCTGTTGTATGGGTACATTGGCTCCCTCAATAAGGGATGAGGGCCCATTTTGCAGATCCGGCAGGGAACTCTTGTATGCATCTGAAAGGGTAAACGTGGGATCGTATAATCTTTTCAAATTTTGTGTGCTCATTTGGTTATAAAAGTCTTTATTTATGCACCGCGATATTCTGCAATGTTTCTTTCCGTTTCATACAATTTCACCGAATACAAGCGGCCTTCATAGCTTATTTGTTTAACATCCTCATTTAGCTCACAAAAAAAAGCTCGTGCCAGGTTTTCGGCAGAAGGTATCACTTTTTCCAGGAAGTCAACATCAAGATTGAGATTTTTGTGATCACATTTGGAAAGAACCCGGTCATATATGGTTTGCTTCAATTTACCCAGATCGACAACATATCCGGTATCGGGATCCGGGTTTCCTGCAACCGTAACCTCGATCACATAGTTATGACCGTGCCAGTTGGGATGATTGCAGGCCCCATAAGTATCGCGATTCCAGCTTTCGCTTTTGTTAGGGTTGTGCAACCGATGTGCTGCGGTAAAATGTTCTTTTCTGGTAACGTAAATCACAGTTGTAAACTCCTGGTTATTTTGCTTGTCGGAAATACGAAAACACAAAACCGTTATAAACGGTTCCTGCGGAACACAAACTGTTTTATAAACAGGCTCCTTATCCTGCATATCATTCGTTTACCGCGCTCTTACACTGGAATGATAGCGTGGTTTTTGGGGGTATTTTCCAGGGGAGCGCTCACCGAGCAATGCAATCAGATCATCAGAAGCAAGTATTTCTTTCTCCAATAACGATTCCGAAAGTTCAAGAAGTTTGTTTTGCTTTTCAAGCAGTAGATTTTTTGTACGCTTGTAATTCCTTTGTATGATCGATTGTACAGCGGCATCAATTTTTTCAGCGGTATGCTCGGAATACTTTTTATGAAAACCAAAACCATATTCATCAGAACCTGAATCATTATAGGAGATATTACCAAGTTCTTCACTCATACCATATTCGGTAACCATCGCATAAGCCAGTTTTGAAACCCGCTCCAGGTCATTGCTGGCTCCTGTGGAAATCTTACCAAAAATAATCTCCTCAGATACCCGGCCACCCAGCAAAGCACAAATTTTATCATCCAATTCATCAGTGGTCATCAAGAAACGATCTTCCAATGGTGTTTGGAGCGTATAACCCAAAGCGGCAAATCCACGCGGGACGATACTTACTTTCATAACCGGATCGGTATGTTCCAGGAACCACCCGACAATGGCGTGACCCGCCTCATGATATGCAATAATCTTGCGTTCGTCCTGACTAATAATCTTGTTTTTCTTTTCAAGACCGGCTACCACTCTTTCGATTGCATCCTGAAAGTCAATCATCTCAATAGCATCCTTGTCTCTGCGCGCCGCCAACAGCGCAGCCTCATTGCTCATATTTGCAAGCTCCGCTCCGGCGAAGCCCGGTGTTTGTGAAGCCAATAAATGCATATCAACATCATCAGCTATAGTAAGTTTGTTGGTGTGTACTGTCAGTACCTCCAGCCGACCTTTTAAATCAGGTTTATCAATCAAAATTTGCCGATCGAACCGTCCGGGCCGCATCAGTGCTGGATCCAGCACGTCCGGCCGGTTGGTTGCTGCCATGATAATAACTCCCTTGTCGGTTCTAAAACCATCCATTTCTGATAGCAGTTGATTAAGCGTGTTTTCCCGCTCATCGTTGGACCCTGTCGTCTGGTTGTTACCGCGACTTCTTCCAATGGCGTCTATTTCATCAATAAAAATGATACAAGGAGCCTCCTCTTTTGCTTCTTTAAAAAGATCTCTAACTCTTGAAGCGCCGACACCGACAAACATTTCTACAAAATCAGAACCACTCAAGCTAAAAAAAGGCACTTCTGCCTCTCCGGCCGTTGCTTTACCCAGCATGGTTTTGCCAGTCCCCGGAGGACCCACCAGTAGTACGCCTTTGGGGATGGATCCACCCAGTTTTGTAAACTTTTTAGGGTCTTTAAGAAAAGCTACCAGCTCTTCGACCTCCTCCTTAGCCTCCTCGAGTCCGGCTACATCCTTGAAAGTGATTTTATTATCACTTTGTCTATCATACAACGATGCTTTATTTTTTCCGATATTCATCATTTGTGAACCCGGGTTCATCCTCCGAAAGATAAAAACCCAAAATGCAATCAATAAAATCATGGGGATAAACCAAATAAAGACGCTACTGAACCAGTTTTCGCTGATTCTAGCTTCATAAGCCACATCATGCTGATCCAGCAAAGGGCGAATTTCATCTCCCTCAATCATGGTGACTTTGAAGGGATAGGAGAGGGTATCACTCCATAACTCACCAAATTGAAAAAAGCTTTTGGGTTGATCATAGGGAATTTTACCATTACTTATAGCTTCTGCATGATAAAACCCTTCAATTTCAATACCGTCTACGATGGTAATTCGCTCAACGTATCCGTTCTCTACCTGATTTAAAAAAGTGCTGTATGGTACTCGAATTGAATCCTCCGGGAAGATGGACAGATAAGGAATGGCCAACAGTATGATGATGATAAACACATAGACCCATATTGAAAACCTGGGAAATATTTCCCGGCTTTTCCTGGGTTCTTTTTTGGGAGAGCGGTACTCCTTATTCTCAGACATGGCAAGTTATTCCGGATCACCCTTCAATCTCAGATATACAGGTTGAGAAATTCATGGTATCCAAAGCTATATATTTACATCAAAAACGAACTATAAAAATACGGCATCTTTTGGTTATTTACTTCTCAAAAGTCAACACCTGGCCTTCCGCTGTTTGCATTTCAATATCTCCTGTTTTACTTGTGATCTTTCCAATTACAGAGAAGTTTTTGAATTGATCTGCAAGTTTCGAAACTTGACTTTCAGAAAGGGTAAACAACAGCTCGAAATCTTCCCCTCCATAAAGAGCGAATTTATCGACTTCCTCTTTCATCTCATTAGCTGCTTGTCTGGTTTGCAGGTCTACGGGTAATGCCGCTTGATAGATGTATGCTCCTGTTTCAGAACAATCAACTATTCTTTTAAGTTCATGGAGCAAACCCTGACTAATGTCTATCATTGAGGAAGGAATGATTTTCAGTTTGTCAAAAATGTCTATAACATCTTTACGCGCAACGGGAACAAGTTGTTTTTTTACGATGTAGTCCCATGCTGTCAAATCAGGTTGCATAACAGGGTCATCTGATTCCTGCCAATGCCGTTTTTCACGCAATAATATTTTTAGTCCTGCAACGGCACTCCCAAGATCACCGGTAACACAAATTGCATCATCCTCTCTTGCACCCTGATTATAGACAATTTGATCATGAGACACTTCGCCAAACGCCGTAACCGAGATCACAAGGGCATTATGTGAACCCGTCACGTCACCACCGGAAAGTTGGCATTGATAATCAGTACAAGCCATTTCGATTCCTTTGTAAAGGTCCTGTA
>CAYMBG010000083.1:0-12935 GCA_964388615.1 uncultured Chitinophagales bacterium
CATCTAATTTATCTGTCCTTTTATTTGAAACATCCCTGCCTTTCTGTGTACAGCCAGTATTAATTCATGGCATTTGTATATCCCGCCAGTGTGGAAATGTTGCGGATTTGTAAAAAAATTCATGCAATGAAAGCGGTTTTCCTTATATAATAAAGCGAATGTTGCCTGCTGCGTTATTTTTAATGTCCCAAAGGGTTGCAATGACTTATTATTTAAGGTATAATAATCAGGCCTGTCGATGCTTTTTACGTCTGCTTAAACATCGGGCTTATAATTTAAGTCCCTTGTCTGGTAAATCGTCTGGTATGAGTGGAAACGCGCGACAGAAAATGTAATGGCTGTACTGGTTATTAAACAAAAAATATGGAGAAAAATATGAGACGAACCTCTTTTCAAAAAATGGTTTTATTTATCTTTGCAATAGGACTGATACCGGTTATGCCGGCAATGGGACAGCTGAGTTTGGATCTGGATATAGCGAGCAGATATGTTTGGCGAGGTTTTGATTTTGGCGACTCACCCAGCATTCAGCCGGAGCTCTCTTATACAATTGGAGGACTGGAAGTGGGAACATGGGCGGCAATTGCCACAAACGGTGATCCGGCAGGATATGAAGTAGATTGGTTCGCATCCTATACCGTAGAAACTGATGCCGGGGATTTGGGTTTCATGCTTACCGACTACACGTTTCCGGTTCCGGGTATGGGTGACTATTTGTCTTCTGATGCCCATTTTGTGGAGGCAGGAGTTGAGTATTCGGGTATTGGAGGTACCCCGTTCTCGCTGTTTGGCGGGATGTTCATACACGGGGATGATGACAACTCTGTCTATCTGGAAATGGCATATGACGCCGAACCTGTTGGATTTTTCATCGGGATGACTCCCGGAGAATCCGCTGAATATGGCACAACGGGCGCGGAGATCATTAATTTAGGTATTACTACCGGTAAAACGGTTGATATTTCCGAGGGCCTGAGTGTTGACCTTACCTATGATGTAATTCTCAACCCGCATGCAGAGGATCTCTTTTTTCTGGTCACTCTCAGCTTTTAGTGCCGTACGATTTCAGCAAAATCGTTCAAGAGAGAGGGGGTGTTTATTTTTTAGAGCTCCCTCCTCTTATTTTTTTAAAAATGTGGAGATTACAAACCAGATATTCTCTTTGCGTTCCCGTAATCGTCTTGTGAAATAAGGAAGCCACATAACGCCGTAGGGAACATATACTCGTACATTATAATCTTCCTTCACCAATTGCTCACAAGTGGTTTGGCGAAGTCCGTATAACATCTGAAACTCAAATCGGTCTTTGGGTATTTCATTTTTAGCAACATGGTCACGGGTCCAGTTGATCAGCATATCATCATGTGTGGCAATTCTTGTACAGGAAGTTGTTGTTAAAAGTCTTGCGGTGTACTCTTTGAATACCGCACGGATATCCGCCATGTTTTGACAGGCGCGTTCCGGTGGTTCTTTGTAAGCACCTTTGCAGATACGTACATCAGCATTGTGCCGAACCAGTTCCTCGATATCTTCTCGTGTCCGGTGCAAGTATGCCTGTATAACTATACCAACGTGGGGACCGAACTCGTTTTTTGCTTCATAAAAAATATTCAAAGTTTGCTGGGTATAATCAGACCCTTCCATATCAATGCGTACGAACTGATTGAGCTCGCGGGCCTTTTCCAAAAGTTTAAAAACGAGGTTGCGGCAATACCCGGATCCGATATCCAGTCCCATCATAGTGAGTTTGACTGAGATCGTAGCATCCAGTCCGGATTGATGGATCTCCTCCAATAAGTCACAATAGCTCTGAGTAGTTGCCTCTGCAGTCGCCCGTTCGGTGACATTTTCGCCGAGTAAGTCCAATGTGACTCGAACACCTTTTTGATTCAGCAGCTTGACTTTTGGAGCTGCCTCGGAAAAGCTTTCTCCGGCTACAAACCGTTTGGCGATAAAAAAAGGAAGTCGCATCTCTATGTGTTATGGTGATGTTGTACACTACCAAAAGGGTTTCTGATCCCAGACATTCTGAGTATGCAGGTAGTTTTCTCATCGTAAAAATAACATGTAAAATAAGCAGGTTTATCCGAAAAATTCTGTTTATTGAAGAAGCGGTGGTTGTAAGCGTTACCGTTTACGTCATGCTTGTAGCAAATATATAGGTTTAGTATATTGTTCGCTTAAAAATAAGCCGGATGTATATATTATTGGATGGGTCAATTGTAGCCGGTATGCTTATAATTTAAATGGAAATGGACTTTTTTTCACTTGCTGTAGTTGTTGTTTATGGCTTGCTGAGCCTGTCGCTGTTGATCTCCCTCATGAGGGTGATTATGGGTCCGAGTTTACCGGATCGCGTCGTGGCTCTTGATCTCGTAGCCTTTATTGTGATCGCGATGATCGCTACTTATTCCATATCATCGGGTCACCCGGTCTATCTTGATGTGGCTGTGGTGCTGGCATTAGTTGCTTTTTTAGGTACAATAGCTTTTGCCCGTTACGTATTTCTAAGGGCTGAAAAAACTGATAGAGAGGGTGAAAATGCTTGAAATCATTGCCGGAATACTGTTGATAGCGGGTGGTTTTTTTGTTTTGGTTGCTGCAGTAGGAATTTTGCGCCTGCCGGATATCCTGATGAGAATGCACGCTTCAACCAAAGCGGGTACGCTCGGAGCCGGCCTGATTTTACTGGCAGTAGCTTTTACATATGCTGAAATAGGAATCGTCTCCAGGGCGGTCGCCACGATCATCTTCATTCTTATGACGGCTCCTGTTGCCGCTCACACTATCGGACGTGCCGCCTATCGCATGGGTATACCTTTTTGGAAGGGTACAATTATCGACGAATTACAAATCTACTATGATAAGGCCGGAAAAAGTGGTAAGTCACGTGGCAAAACCCCCGAAAATGACTAATGTAATTTCGCAAAACAGACCAGCATCCTGATGATAGTTCACAAACATTCTTTAGTTGCATCTCATATGAGCAAATTAACCCGTGTTTCAATAACGGATATTTTGATGGTAACTTCAGCCGATTGCGGCAGGAGGAAATCATGCTGATGGTCGTCGGCTTGATATTTCTTGTTGCCCTGTTTTCACCGGCGATTTTTCGTCTGTTTAAGGAGAAAACCGGTTGGATTCTGGCCGTTTTGCCGTTCGGAAGCTTCATCTACCTGCTTTCATGGCTGCCCGAAATTTCCGCAGGTGGGACGGTTACCCAATCCACAACCTGGGTCTCCATGGATTTCTTCGAGGTGAACCTGGCCTTTTATCTGGATGGTCTCAGTCTCATGTTCGGCTTGATTATCACCGGTATCGGTACATTCATCGTACTATATGGCGGCGGTTATCTGAGTGGGAATAGCTATTTGCCCCGTTTTTACCTGGCGATACTGCTGTTTATGGGATCCATGCTTGGTGTTGTTCTGGCGGATAACCTGATCAGTATTTTTGTTTTCTGGGAGCTGACCAGCTTCACCTCCTACCTGCTTATCGGATTTAGCCATGAACAGGAAAACTCGAGGAAAGCGGCGCTGCAGGCTCTTCTGGTGACCGGCATCGGTGGCTTGGCTCTCCTGGGGGGAATGGTGCTCATGGGATTCGCTTCCGGACATTGGGAGGTATCGGCCCTGTTGAATGAAGGTGACATCATAAGGGAACACCCCCATTATTTGGGTATCCTGTTATTGGTCCTTGCAGGGGCATTTACAAAATCCGCACAATTCCCGTTCCACTTCTGGCTTCCGGGAGCGATGGCAGCTCCCACGCCGGTCAGCGCTTATCTGCACTCCGCCACTATGGTGAAAGCCGGTGTCTATCTACTGGCAAGATTACACCCGGTTCTCGGTTTTACCGATACCTGGATGATATTGGTGGGTGGTTTTGGCTTGGTTACTCTGCTTATCAGTGCCTGGCTATCTTTAAGTTTTACCGATCTGAAGCAGATATTGGCCTATTCAACGGTGATGTCTCTCGGAACCATGATGATGCTGATTGGCCTGGGTACCGAACTGGCCATGCAGGCACTTGTCGCATATATTTTGGGTCACGCCATGTATAAGGGCGCTCTCTTTATGGTGGCCGGGGCTATTGATCATGAAGCAGGAACACGTGATGTGCTAAAGCTGGGTGGTTTGAAGAACCTTATGCCTTTCTCAGCCGTGGCTGCCGGTCTGGCAGCTCTCTCCATGGCAGGTATACCGCCAATGTTTGGGTTCATTGCCAAAGAAATCGTGTATGAGGCAGCCCTTGGTTCGATGATGATGCCCGTGCTGTTTATCACGATAGCAGTGATTGCCAATATTGCCATTGTGGCGGCATCCGTCATCGTAGTTATTCGTCCGTTTTTCGGAAAAGCTGTAGAGACACCCAAAAAGGCGCATGAAGCCCCGCTCTCTATGTGGATAGGTCCGCTTATTCTGGCCGCCCTAAGTGTGATTTTCGGTGTTTTACCGTTTCTGGTGGATAAAAGTCTGATGATTCCTGCCGCAAGTGGTGTATGGGGTGCTCCCCTTGATTTTTACTTTTCACTCTGGCACGGAATCAATCTGCCACTGATTCTCAGTGTCGTTACCGTAGCAGGCGGCTTGTTAACCTACAAGGTGTGGGACCGCCTCCGGGAATCGGCTCCAATGAAAGCCTATCAAACCGGATTTGCCATGTACCCGGTGAAAGCATATGAGTCACTGGTCAACGGGATGCTGGGGTTGGCTAACTGGCAGACACGTTTTTTACAAAATGGCTTGATGGCAAATTACCTGGTAACCATTATGGCTGTCATGCTGATAGCCGTAGGTTATACGTTTCTGAGTCGCTCTGGCATGGTGCTGAACCCTGACTTTTCTAATGTTCATGTACACGAGTGGGCAATTTCAATAGCTGTGATTACATCACTTGGCATTATGCTGGCTTTTGGAAAATCACGATTGACGATGATTGTTGCCGCCGGTATAATAGGTTTTTCCTTGGCGCTAATCTATCTTATTCATGGTGCTGCTGATTTGGCTATGACCCAGGTACTTGTCGAAACACTTACCGTGATACTGGTGGTGCTGGTCCTGATACATGTACCCAAAATTGCAGATACGCGAAGTAAGATATCCAAGATGCGGGATGGCCTGATCGCTGTAGCAGCCGGGGTTCTTATGACGTTACTCATCTTTGCGGCCACAGCCATGCCTTTTGATGCGTTTATATCGGAATTTTATGCAGAGGCAAGCTATCCCCTGGCACATGGTAGAAATATTGTGAATGTGATATTGGTCGACTTTCGTGCGCTGGATACGATGGGAGAAGTTGTCGTGGTGGCCATAGCGGGACTGGCCGTATATGCATTGATCAAAATGAAACGTGGCGGAATATCAAAATCCAACTAGTACCATGCAAAGTCTGATTTTACATACAGCGACCAGAATGATGATTGGGGTTCTGGTTCTGTTTTCACTTTTTTTGTTCTTCCGGGGGCATGACGAGCCCGGTGGTGGGTTCATTGGAGGCCTGGTAGGCGCCGGTGCATTCACCCTCTATGCCATTGCATTCGGTACTGAGGCCACCCGAAGTATTCTGAGGGTACATCCCATTACACTGATAGCAATAGGCCTGGCAAGCCTGGTGGTTAGTGGTGTCATCCCCATGTTCCTTGGTGAGCCCTTTCTTACCGGAAAATGGCTGTTCTTGGAATATGGAAATTCTGAGGTAAAACTGAGCACACCGCTGCTTTTTGATATCGGAGTTTATCTCTGCGTGGTCGGTTTCATAGTTGCCGTGATATTTTCCCTGGAAGAGGAACCTTTGTTCAATACATGATTTAAAAAAATATGGAAACAATTCTTCCCATTCTTGCCGGAGCCATCTTTGCCACAGGGATTTACCTGTTGCTCAGAAGAAGTCTGATCCTGACCATCATTGGTATTATATTGATCAGCAATTCGGTGAACCTGGCCCTTTTTTCCCTTGGACGCGTAACCACGGATAACCCTCCACTCATTGCCGCCGGGAGTGTAGTGCCCGAAGCTCCTTTTGCCAATCCGCTTCCTCAGGCACTGATTCTTACGGCGATTGTTATTGGATTTGGCCTGCTTGCGTTTGCCCTGGCACTGGCCTATCGAAGTTATCGTGAATTGGGCACGGTGGATCAGGATACTATGCTTGAGGATCCGGAGGACACGTCATCGGCTATTGTCATTGAATCAGATAAACACGAAAACTCAGACGCATGAACGGCTTTCTTGTACTCCCTTTGGTTATTCCCCTTATCACCGCCACGCTTGCGTTGCTTTTGAGGAAATTTTCCGTTTTGCAGCGTTGGATTGGTGTAATCGGAATGGTGGCCTTGCTGATCTCGGTGTCGGTTCTGTTTCGTGATGTATATACGGAAGGCATTCAGGTGCTTCAATTGGGAAGTTGGGAAGCCCCGTTTGGTATTACTCTGGTTGCCGACTTGCTCAGTGTGCTGATGTTGGGTATTTCAGCTATTATGGGAATTGTTGTTGCTGTCTATTCCATCTATGATATTGATAAACAGCGGGAGCAGTTCGGTTATTATCCATTACTGCACATCCTGATAATGGGAGTTAACGGCAGTTTCCTGACCGGCGACATCTTCAACCTCTACGTCTGGTTTGAGGTGATGCTTATTGCCAGCTTCATCCTGCTTGCACTTGGGAATAGCAAAAATCAGCTTCAGGGTGCCTTAAAATATGTGTTTATCAATCTCTTCTCTTCTTTGATTTTTCTGTTTGGTGTGGCCATGTTGTACGGTATGACGGGTACGCTCAATATGGCTGACCTCGCATTGCGACTTCCTGAAGTGGAAAACGTGGGCCTGGTGACCACAGTAGCGATGATATTCCTGGTTTCTTTTGGTATCAAAGCAGCTATTTTCCCGCTGTTTTTCTGGCTTCCGGCTTCCTATCATACCCCGCCTGTTGCGATTTCGGCAATTTTTGGAGGTCTCTTAACGAAGGTCGGTGTGTATGCCCTTATCCGGGTTTTTACACTCCTTTTTACACAGGATATCGGCTATACTCATACCATCCTGCTCTGGGTCGCAGGTTTTACAATGGTTACCGGGGTACTTGGAGCAGCTTCCCATTATGAATTCCGAAAAATTCTCTCCTTCCATATCGTGAGCCAGATTGGTTATATGATTATGGGTCTGGCATTCAATTCGGTTTTGGGCCTCATGGGGGCGATTTTCTACGTGCTGCATAACATTCTGGCTAAATCCAATCTGTTTTTGATCAGTGGTATCGCCCAACGGCTGATGGGCACTTTTGAATTGAAACAGATGGGTGGACTCTATAGACACTATCCGTTCCTGGCAGCCCTGTTCTTGATATCCGCTTTTGCCCTGGCCGGTTTCCCACCGCTATCCGGTTTTTGGGCCAAGCTGACTTTGGTGAAAGCCGGGCTCTCTCTTGAGCTTTACGTTATTACCGCGGTTGCGATCCTGGTTGGACTTCTGACCCTCTTTTCCATGACAAAGATCTGGATGACAGCTTTCTGGGGAGTTGTTCCCGAAAAAGGTGTACCGGAGCATTTTGGAAAAATGCCACTTTTTGGCGCCGGCAATCTCTATATTATGGTTATTCCCGTGATCGCTGTTGCAGGTTTGATTGTCTTGGTTGGTTTTTTTGCGCAACCACTGCTTGAAGTGTGCCTGAGGGCAGCCGAACAACTTCTCAATCCCATAGAATACATCGAAGCTGTTATGGGACCTCAATAACCGTGATTACAATGTCACTGTCTTATCATAATCCATTTTTTTTGAAATAATGAAGATTTTTCTATTCAATATTCTTCTGGCACTCATTTGGACGGCAGTAACGGCCGATTTTTCATTTGGCAACTTTCTGATTGGTTTGATCCTTTCCTATCTGGTATTGTTGGTGGTCGGTCCCGCCGTTGATAAAACCGGTTATACGCGACGTGTTCGAAAAGCTTTTACACTTTTAATCTACTTTTTGAAAGAGCTGTTCGTCTCCAGTATCAGGGTAGCTAAAGATGTCATTAAGCCGAAATTCAAAATGCAATCCGGGGTCGTGGATATACCACTGGATGTCAAATCTGATCTCGAAATAACACTTCTGGCCAATATGATCTCACTGACACCGGGAACACTGAGTCTTGAAGTATCAGAGGATCGCAAAGAGTTGTTTATTCACGCCATGTATATTGATGAGGGTGTTGATCAGGTTCGAAAAGATATTAAAGGTGGAATGGAGAGACGAATCCTGGAAATAACGAGATAAAAGCCGCGTGTGTGGAACCCCTCTTTGCCTCAGCTCGTTCTTTAGTAGGAAAGATACTGCCTGGAATTATTCTATATCATGGTGGAACCAGAAGCCCGGACTACATTGAAAAAAACGAATGAGCTGTCACCCATTGTCATAAAAGGCGCACGGGTACACAATCTAAAAAATATTGATGTCACCATTCCACGTAACAAGTTGACGGTGGTGACGGGAGTGAGTGGTTCCGGAAAATCGAGCCTGGCGTTTGATACCATATATGCCGAGGGCCAGCGCCGTTATGTGGAAAGCCTTTCCAGTTATGCCCGCCAGTTCCTGGAGCGAATGGATAAGCCGGATGTGGACTTTATGCAGGGGATTTCGCCGGCGATGGCCATTCAGCAAAAGAATACGACCTATAATCCCCGTTCGACCGTAGGTACCACTACAGAAATCTATGATTACTTGCGATTGTTGTACGCAAGGATTGGTCGTACCATTTCACCGGTGTCGGGGGAGCAGGTCAAAAAGGAAACGCCTCAATCCGTGACCGAGGATATTATCGATCGGTTCGATGAAAAGGAGCGTTTTTATGTATTGCTCGGCCTTCGCATGGAGAAGAATAAAAAAATGCGGGAAGAGCTGGAGATGTATCAACAAAAAGGCTTTAACCGTATCCTGCTACCGAAAGAGCAGATGGTTGACTTGAGCCGGGAAGAAGTAAATCTGCGGAAATATCAGCCGGATCAGGTCAGGTTGGTTGTGGATCGCCTGGCTGTTAAAAAGGAGGAGGATGAATTTCGCAGCCGGTTGGTTGAATCCGTGGAGACCGCCTTCTTGGAGGGGCGCGGTCGGTGCTATATTAAAATTCGGGGTGGGGATGAACGGATGTACAGCGAGCTTTTTGAGCGGGACGGTATCGATTTTACCGAACCAACGCCCCAGATGTTTTCATTTAATAACCCATTTGGTGCCTGCAGAAGCTGCGAGGGCTTTGGACGGGTTCAGGGGATTGATGAGGATAAAGTGGTTCCAGATCCGGAGCTATCGATTCGGGGTGGTGCAATTGCTCCGTTTAACTCCCCAAAATTCAATCATAACCTGAAACTGCTGATCAAAGTGGCCGCCCGCTACAGTCTGCCGATTGATGACCCTTATCAGGCGCTTTCCAAAGATGTTAAACAAGTACTGTGGTATGGAAAGGACGAATATCCCGGTATACACACCGTATTTGAACAAGTCCGCAGGGAGTTCTACAAAGTCCATATGCGGGTATTTTATGCCCGCTATCGGGGCTACTCTAACTGTCCGGAGTGCGATGGTTTTCGGGTTCGGAAAGACGCCCTTTATGTCAAGATAGCGGGGATGCATATCGGACAAATTTCGGAAATGACCATTGGTCATGCTCGTGAGTTTTTTGAAGAGCTGCAAATCACGGACTATGAGAAAGATGTAGGCGGGCAGATTCTTTATGAAATACGAAAGCGATTGCGTTATCTGGATGAAGTTGGACTTCATTACATTACGATGAACCGCCTGACCAATACTTTGAGCGGTGGCGAAGCTCAGCGCATTAACCTCGCAAACGCACTGGGCAGTTCCCTGATTGGCAGTCTTTATGTCCTGGATGAGCCCACCATCGGACTTCATCCCAGGGATAATGACAGGCTCATCAATATTCTTAAGTCTTTGCGTGATATCGGCAATACCGTACTGGTTGTTGAACATGACCCCGAGATGATACGGGCAGCCGACAATGTGTTGGATATCGGACCTTTTGCGGGGGTTCATGGAGGTGAAGTTTGCTTTTCAGGAAGCTATGAGGGGTTACTGGCCTCAAAAACCCTCACAGGTAAGTATCTGAATGGTGACAAAGCGATTCCCGTTCCAGCAAAAAGGCGCAAGGGAAGCGGAAAAAGTATCGACCTCAAAGGGGCGACCGAGCACAATTTGAAGAGCGTGGATGTTCGTTTTCCATTGGGGAAGCTGGTATGTGTAACCGGAGTTAGTGGCTCGGGAAAATCGACTTTGGTGCACCGTACGCTTTATGCCGGACTCATGAAAGAGCTGAGAGTATACAATGATAAAGTTGGACGTTACCGGGAATTGAAGGGCTTGCACCATATAGATTCGGCTGAAATGGTTGACCAGACACCCATCGGTCGATCAAGTCGCTCCAACCCGGCAACATACACCAAGTCATTTGATGGCATACGCGAGCTATTTGCACGTACCAGAGAAGCAAAAATCATGGGTTTTACAACCGGTCATTTTTCGTTCAATGTGCCGGGAGGCCGTTGTGAGACCTGCCAGGGAGAGGGGGTCCAAACCATTGAAATGCAATTCCTGGCTGATATCGAACTACCTTGTGAGGCCTGCGGGGGTACACGCTACCGAAAAGATGTCCTGGGTATCAAATATCGTGGAAAAAACATCCACGATGTGCTGGAGATGTCCATTTCGGAGGCACTGGATTTCTTTGTGGACGAAAAGCAGATTGTGAATCGGCTCCGGGTACTGGAAGATGTCGGTTTAGGATACCTGAGGCTGGGTCAGAGTGGTACGACCCTTTCCGGCGGCGAAGCTCAACGGGTTAAATTGGCCCGTTATCTATCGCGACCCGAGAAAGATCATATCCTCTACTTTTTTGATGAACCTACTACAGGCTTGCACTTTGAAGATATTTCCAGATTGTTGAACTCTTTTAACCGGCTGATCGAACGCGGCCACTCTGTGATCATCATTGAACACAACCTGGATATCATCAAATCGGCTGACTGGGTTATTGACGTTGGACCCGAAGGCGGTTTCGGTGGGGGCGCCATCGTCTGTGAGGGTACACCGGAGGAGGTGGCCGCAAATCCCGGAAGTATGACGGGATCCCACCTGAAAAACGTACTTTCCCTGGACGATGTGTGACCGGAGATGAACGCTTAAAAAAGTTCTGCCAAATCGCGGGCGATTGCCTCGAGGAGTTCGCGATCCTTAGGCGACATGGCCCCTTTTGTTTCCGAATCGATGTCGATCTCCCCAATCAATTCATCGCCTTTCATGACAGGGACGACGATTTCTGATTGAACAGTCGGGCTGCAGGCAAGATAGTTGGATTCTTTGGTAACATCCTGGACGACAAACGTCTCTCGGGATTCAGCGGCTTGTCCACAAATTCCCTCACCAAATGCGATTCGAGTGTGTTCTGTAGGTTCACCAACATAGGCGCCAAGAACGAGTTGTTGGTCGGCCAACGGGTCAACCATGTAGAAACCAACCCAATCGTAGTGTGGGATTTCCCTGTGCAGCAGAGCGCATATTTGTTGCATCGCCTCTTCTCGGTCGGCTGCTTCCTGCAGGATGTTTCGGGATTTATCAAGCAGCAGGTCCCAAGGTATTTCTTTTTGTGTCATGATGTGCAAAATGGTACGTTTGGTATTCTATATCATTATAAATATACATAAATTTGCGAATCATCATAGGGCGTTTAAGCCAAATTCCGGATGATTTTATCCAATAATTGAACGTTGAATCTACCTAATCACAAGTAGAAATGAGTTTTTTTGCTTTTTTGTTAGCCAGCTTTACATCGCTGCTATCCATTGCCAACCCTTTTGCGGCCATGCCTTTTTTCCTGGCCATGACCGACGGGGATACGAATGAACACCGTCGGCAACAGGCATTGAAAGCAAGCGTCTATACGTTTTTGATACTGATAATCTTTCTCATAGGGGGAAATTATATCATCAGTTTTTTTGGGATTAGTTTGGAGGGTATACGTATTGCTGGCGGATTGCTGATTATAAAAATGGCATATTCCATGTTGGATCCGGAATCTCAGGGACGCAAGCTCAATGCTGCGGACCATTCAGAGGCCTATCGTAAACCTGATATCTCTTTCAGTCCCTTGGCTATGCCCATACTGGCGGGACCGGGTTCCATTGCTCTTGTTTTGGGCTTGGCTTCACAATCCGATTCGGCTATTGATTATTTTGTTGTGGCTTTGGCCATACTGCTGGTGGCATTGGCTTCTTTTGGATTACTGGTGATTTCCAGAAAAATTACTCAGATGATGGGAAAAACAGGAATGACTGCAATGACGCGTATGATGGGTTTTATCGCTTTAAGTATTGGCGTTCAATTTATCATCAATGGCATTCGTCCCATTATCGGCACCTGATTTTTTTGCACCACAGTTTGTTTCTTTAAATTTCATTTTTCATTATAGGAGCAGTCCAGTTTTTACAAAAAAAACAATTCCTATGGAAAAACCGAAAGTTGCCCAAAAAAGTCCGTTTGTAATAAAAGTAGAGCCGGGAACCTATGCCTGGTGTGCTTGTGGCCTGTCTGAAGATCAACCTTATTGTGACGGATCCCATAAATCCACTTCCTTTAAACCGATAGTAGAGAAAGTGAGCGAAACCAAAACGGTTGCATGGTGTGGGTGCAAGCAGACCGGAAATCCCCCTTTTTGCGATGGTAGTCACAAGCAGGTGGCGGACTCCTGAAACTTCTGGAGGCATCTTTTTCCCGTGGGTTTCGGCTAAAAAAAAGCAGTTCCGATAGCTATGGGCATGCCAACTCATGCCTTTTTTTGCTTTCCGGAGTGAATCATTGGTTAATTTTTAAGACATCTTACAGAGAAGCCGTTGTCCTTGTAAGTATCGAATTTACCCATGGTAGTACTGGCCCGGAATAAATATACATAAA
>CAYMBG010000084.1:0-12731 GCA_964388615.1 uncultured Chitinophagales bacterium
AACCTTCTTTTCTGGAGTATGGTTTTACCGGAATGATGCAGCCACGGATGGATTATCACGCAAGTTTCTGCAATTTTGATTGTATCAAATGCACGGAAGTTTGTCCGACGGGAGCCATTCTACCCTTAACCCGTGAGGAGAAGCACCTTGCCCAGGTGGGTGTGGTGCGGCTTGAGCTGGATAACTGTGTCGTGCAGACCGAAAATACCGCATGCGG
The DNA here is from genome assembly GCA_964388615.1 of uncultured Chitinophagales bacterium. GTDB lineage: Bacteria > Bacteroidota > Rhodothermia > Balneolales > Natronogracilivirgulaceae > SLLW01. The sequence goes on from CAYMBG010000084.1 coordinate 218, forward strand.
TGCCTGCGCCGAGCATTGCCCGACCCAGGCGGTACGTATGGTACCTTATCAGGATGGACTCACGATTCCGGAAATTCATCCCGAATACTGTATCGGTTGTGGTGCTTGTGAGTATATTTGTCCGACAAGACCCTATCGCGCAATTTACATCGACGGCAATCAGGTACATGTTGAGGCCACCCCGCCCGTTATTGAGGAATTGGACTATGAAGAGGCAGAGGAGGACTTTCCGTTTTAGTCAAATTGTGTTTTATAATGGATCCTGCCATTGCAAGTAGGAATAGCTGTCGCCCCAACTACCTGGCCATTGTTTTACCTGTTCCGCTCTGTTCTTTGGTTGCCAGCTGGCCACATCCGGCGTCAATGTCGTCTCCGCGACTGCGTCGAACCGTTGCCCGTACCTGTAATCGATGCAACTCGGCCATAAAGGAGTCCAGACGATGCTCCCTGGCACGTTCAAGATCAACACCATCGACGTTGTTATACATGATGACATTAATTTTAGATGGAATCCATTTGGCTATGCGGGCCAGTTTTCGGGCATCTTCCGGATGATCATTGAAATGGTCAAATAAGATATATTCGTAGGTGACACCGGCTCCTGAGGTTTTATAGTACCGTTCGAGTGCTTTTCTCAGGGCTGAGAGATCCAGGTTCTTGTTGATTGGCATGATCCTGGTGCGTTTTTCGTCATCTGCAGCATGAAGAGATATCGCAAGATTGAAGGGCTGTTGCTCATCAGCATATTGATGGATCTGGCGGGTAAGGCCCACAGTGGAGATGGTGACTCGTTTTGGCGACAGGTTCAAGCCCTTTGAGTCGCACAGGATCGCAGCTGATTCCACCACAGGGCCATAATTGTGAAACGGCTCGCCCATACCCATATATACCACGTTGGTGATACGTTTTTGATAGTACTTTTCAGCTAAAGCATTAATGGAGAGCACCTGCCCCGTTATCTCTCCAATCGTTAGATTTCTGAAAAGCCCCATTTTGCCGGTAGCGCAAAAGCTGCAACCGAATACACAACCTACCTGAGAAGAGACGCATACCGTGAGACGGTCAGCTACGCCATCATCGAAAAACTCGGGTATTAAAACCGCTTCAACCAGTTTGTCGTCATGCAACCGGAAAAGTCGCTTTAAGGTGCCGTCACCAGATTTATTGGTAGTATCAGGAAGGGCTCTCCGCAACCGGGCTTTATCATGCAGTTCAATCCTGAGTTCTTTTGGGAGATTTGTCATCTCATCAAAAGATGCGGCATTTTTGAGGTGAATCCATTGGAATATCTGATCAGCTCGATAGCGCTTCAAGTCCATGGTGTTGCAAAACTCTCTGAGTTGCTCCCGATCCAAAGCGGATAGGTCTACACGTTCCTGCATGACATACAATAATTACTCGTGAAAAATAAGGGTGCTGTTCGGATAGTCGATCGTGATATGTGCACCTTGAAGGGCATCCGGACCAAGGGCTCCTACCACCGGTTCGTCTGTGAAACGGGAAAACCAATCAGAAAAGGCATCATCCCGACGAACTGCAAAATGGACGGGACCTGTTTTGTGCGGACCCAAACGTACTTCTGGCACTTCGATAATGTCTGAACCATAGTTCACGTCGGCTTCTTCATAAATACGCCAATCAGGATTTTTTTCACGCCAACGGTCATAGATCGACTCGGAAATCAGTCCTGCAGGAAAAAAGGCTTCAGGGTGTTTGAGCCTTTCACGGGTTTCCGGGTCAATAACGATACCGCTGCCGGATTTTAGTACCATGGAAAGCGTATCGTTACCGATAGTAACGGGTAGTCGTGCAAAGTGGTGTGTTCTTTCTGTGTCTTCCGTGCGAAAAGTTAATGCCATTACGGAGTCCCGGTCCGTGTCCCGGATTTGATCGGAACCACCCCGATGAAGTTCATTGCCGGCGCCGTGATCGCTGGGCATCATATATAATTCCTCCTTTCGGTAGTTGATGGACCAGGCGCGCATGGCAAACCAGGTGCTTCCCAGAATTCCGTTACCACGCTCCAGAATAGCATGGTGATGTGGCGGTTTCTGTTCGTTTGGTCTTACGGGAATAAGACCGTCCGAAACCAGAGGTGCCGGAATGAAAAGAGAATCATCGAAAGGAGGTAGAAAGGCGGCTTCTTGCTGTTGATTTTGTATGATGGCATTGGTGGTGACAAGGCCAAGATCATTTGCGGTGTCCTCATAAAGCAATGAGCCACCGGCTGTATCGGTAAAAAAACGAAGTGAATCACCGGCTTCGGTGACCGGTTCAAGGTAAATAAACCCATGCTCAAAACTGGCAGGAAGACGAACGGGATGATCTAAATTTTGAGATGAGACAGTGTTGATCACACCAAAGATGGCATATATGGAACAGATGGCCAGTCTTGCCTGGATACTTGTGACCTGATCCCCATAACTCCGCATACCTGTTTTTTTTAGTAATATGAAAAAGCGATAAATCCCTGAAAAGGATTTATCGCAATATTTATGTCAGCTTTTAAGGGTAGCAGATAGCTTGATCTCTGTTCCGGTAAGGACTTTTGAAACCGGACAGTTTTCTTTAGCCCCCTTAGCAAATTGATCAAACGTTTGTTTGTCAATGCCCGGAATATGGGCATCACACACCAGTTCTATTTCGCTGATGCTGAAACCACCTCCATCTTTAACCAGGTTGACGATAGCTTCGGTCTTTACACTTTCAGGATTGTAGCCATTTTTCCCCAGTTCGGCAGACAGTGCCATTGAGAAGCAACCGGCATGAGCTGCTGCAATTAATTCCTCCGGGTTGGTGCCTTTTCCCTCTTCGAAACGTGACGAAAAAGAATAGGCTCCCTCAAACGCCCCGCTGTCTAAAGCTATAGTTCCATTTCCTTCCGGCAAAGTGCCATTCCATTCGGCATTGGCTTTTCTCTTAGGCATGTGATCACTCCGTTTTATTTTAATTCGTTGTTGCAAACGATATGCATTTATGCACCCGCTCGATTATCAGCAAAGAAATAACTGGCTGAATACTGCTTGTTAGCAAGATTTCTAACCCTGGTTTTCTTTGCTCATGTAGACACTGTAACAACAGGAGCGTTCCTATTCATTCCGGTGTACATCTCTAAGAAGATCATTGACGGTTTTCACAGGAGTGAAGGTTTCCGCAGGAACTTCAACAAATATCGTATTCCAAAGCGCCATACTTCCGTTCCACAAGCCAGGAAGTTCAAGGGCTTTCAGGGGCTTTCCCTGATAGGACTTCGAGGATATGAAGCCGGTTTCAGGGTCTCTGAACGACTCCAGGTCAAAAGGCTGACCCTGGAAATCACGAACAGCACAAGCGAGGTCAACTGAATTGAAATGTGTAGAGGACTCGAAAATCTTTTTCTGTCTTGGATCGTCAAGGTTGATTTGAGCACTTTCTACAATCTGAAGTGTCAAGGTGCCATCCGGACTTTCAACTATAAAGGGACCACCACCCGGTTCTCCTTCATTTTTTACCATGCCACAAACCCTGATGGGCCTGTTCAATCGATCAAACAACCACTTGTCGATTTTTTTAGGGTCATCTTGTTCAATGTTAATGGTATCTGGTGGTTGAATGAAGAGTTTCTGTTTGATGAACTGCATGATCTCATTTCTCAGAGTATCATGGATGCTGCCTCTGTCCAACTCTTTGAGAAAGGAAAATATTTGGTCTTGAATAGTGAGCAGATAGCCACCCAATACTTTTTTATACCTGTAGGTAGTCTCCTTCAGCCGGTCGGGTACTACATTGTCGATGTTTTTAATGAATATGATATCACCCTTTAATTCCTGAAGATTGGCTAACAAAGCACCGTGTCCACCCGGCCGGAATATGGCATACCCGTTTTCATCATAAAACGGGTGATTGTTGGTATCAACGGCAATGGTATCGGTTTTAGGTTTTTGAAAAGAGGTTTCCACCAGCAATGTTGTGCCATCGGATTCGAAACGTTTTCTAACCTGCTCTAAGCGCTTGTGAAAAGGACCTTCATGTTCTGGTGAAATCGTGAAATGGATACGCAAGCTGTGATTTTTATTTTTAGTGTATGCAACAGCTTCGGCAAGATGCTCTTCCAATGGCGCACGCCGGTGATCGGGGTAACGATGAAATGGGATGAGTGCTTTAGGCAAAGAGGCCAGGCCCAGGCCTTTATTATCCATGATATAGGATAGCAGGGTTTTAAAATCCCCATTATTGCGTAGTTTAACCGGATCCATGCCATGCCCGGAGAGTATGTTTTTGAGATCTTCAAAAAAAGCGAACGTCTCCAGATTATCCAGAAATGTACGGGTAGACGCCACTTCATCGTCTTCCGGGTTTGACTTGAAAAATTCCAAAGTAAGTTTACTTTCGGAATTGCGAATATTCTGGAGGGATTTGAACATGCGCGTGGCTGCTCCGGATGCAGGGACGAACTTCATGACCCTTCCCTCTTTTTGAGCTTGCTTGAAACGTTCGGCCAAAACAAACTCCTCATCTTCGGAGACCTGAAAAATACCATCGCCTATGGTGGCGGGCCGGTTAACCTTCAGGTCGGGAAACCCTCGCTCAAAGCGTGAAAGTTGTTCTTTAACCTGATCCGGATCAATCCCTTTACTTTGGACTTGTTGCAACAGATTTTCTGAGAATTTGAATTTGTTACGCATTACTGCTTTTGATTTTTAAGAAACGGAATTGCATGTATGAATGTGACAACCTGAAAAAACGCCCATATTTCAGGTTTATGGAGTTTAGTCCTGATACCCCCGGGGTATTTGAATGGTTACAGTTGTTCCTTTCTTTACTTTGGAATCAACCCACATACGCCCATTCATCTTTTTTGTCACATAATAAGCTTTGCTTAGTCCGAAACCGCCACCCATAGTCTCTTTATTGATGACGTTGGAAGCTCTGTAACCAAACTTGACAACGCTGTCAATTTCATTTTCTGGTATACCCACTCCGTTGTCCGATACCTCAATAATAATGTCATCGCCATTGTCCTCAAGCCTGGCATGAATAGTCCCACCATGAGGGGTGTATTTTCGAGCATTGGCAACCAGGTCGCGGAAGGAATCAAAGAAAACAATAGGCATAATAATATACTCCCCATCCACGCTTTTGATTTGAAGGTCTACCAGATAGTCATTGGGGCCTTTTGACTCGGGATCAAATACAATACCGAATCGCCCACGACTGTTTTTTGCTATGGCGTTGAGAAAGCCGGTCATTTTTTGCTTTAAAACATCCACTTTATGATGAATCCATGATTCTGATTCTCCATTATGATCGTTCATCTCACGAACACGTATGTGAATAATCCGGAATAAGGAGCGGATATTATCAATAGATTTTTCAATCTCTTGTTTTTCCGCGCTTTTAAATGATCCATTGTAACATTCTTTTGCTATTTCCTGCTCCACATAGGTATGAAACTCCTGCATCTGATGAGAGGTGATCAGTGAAGGGCTGTCATCGCCGAAACTGTTACGAATATTTCCTATTATATGCACGCATCCTTCAAATGCGGCATCATTTCTGATCATATGCCTGAGAAGATGAATTTCGGCATTGAGGATATTGATAATGTTCAAGAAACTATGCATGTCGAGCAGAAGCCGCTGCCCTTCAAGTAGACTTGTTTGAGTTGTAATCTCTCTTTTCATGGTAGAGGACGCATAAGATGACAGAAACAGGAGAGGTTGGAGAAAAAGACCCGAAGTGCTGAAATCAATGAGTAGCCAACCTCTGTTTTTATGTTCGTGTAGCAGGCATCATTTTATCGTTATAATATTGCAGAAAAATAAAAACAAGTCAACTCAACCCCTGCAATTTATTCATTGGCATGAACCGGTTTGCCCCGATTGATAGTGCCTTTCACCACACCTGAATCAGAAAAGAGTGGTGAAAAATAGCCAGAAGTGTGGCGTTATTCCGCCACTTATTCTTGATGTACGCAGTTGTCAGTTGTGTATATGTCAATAGAATTACAATGAAGCTCCTGTTTTGGGGAAATGATATACATGGCATAATATTTGCTTTTTGAGCATGATAATTTGCTCACTGTGTCTTTGTGATTTCATATGAAGAATCTGCTTATACTTTTTTTGTTCATTCTTGCTACTGTTCCGGTGTATGCTGTGTCAGACTACGAAGAGCCAAAAGCTGATATGCTGAGGGAGCACTTGAAATCAGATGCCTTCAGCCTTGGAATATTGATTCAGGCAACAGGTGCTTTTTCTTTAGAGGACACCGATTTCAATGGTGGGCGTTCATGGGACCTTGGTTCGACTCGAATTGATTTCAGGGGTACGGTTGATCGGGATTTTACGTATCGTGTAAGGGTATATTTCTTAAGTCAGCAACAAAACATTGATGCAAGAGTGGGTTACCGGTTTTCCGAAAACTTTCGGATCATTGCCGGTGCTTTTAAGCCCTATTTAAGTAAGGAACTGGATCCAAGTCCGGCAAACCTGGACTTTGTGAATCGTGCCCGGCTGGTTGGCGCCATGATGAACACGCTTGAAGTTGGGTTTTCTGCTCTCGGCAGCTATGAAAATCTCAATTATCGTTTTGGAATCTATAACGGAAGTGGTGTTTCCGGTATAGCAGCCCAGAATGATAATCGATTTCTTTACACTTCCAGATTATCCTATCTCTTGCAGATCACTGATGGACATGAGCTTGAAATAGGTGTTAATGGTGCTTATAACGGTTCATTGGACGAAGATGTGGGAAATACCGGATTGGTTTCTGATGGTGGGCGAATGACATACGGTGGATTTGTGGAGTATGACAGCGACTTGTTTTTTGGCACAATCGAGTATCTACAATCACGTTTCGATGCTGTGAATTTTGATCTCAGAGAGGAAAAAATCAATGGAATGTATGCTACAATGGGCGTTGTGATGAATGACCGCAACGAGATTCTTGTACGTTGGGACCATCTTGATTTTAATCTGAATAAGGCCGGCTCCGAACGGATTCTTGTAGGATGGAATTATTTCCCTACAAGCCTTGTCAGTTTCCGATTTAATGCATTAGCTGATTTCAACAGCACTGATAACACTCAATTTGGCCTTAATGGCGTTTTTCAGTATCATTTTTAATTATATGGGCTATAATGATGTGCCAGGATCATTATTTGATCATGGTCATTCGCCTTGTTTCTCTGTAGAGCATCTTACCGTTTTGAGAAATCACCCGGATCTGTGCAAGGTAGATTCCACTGGCCCATTCGCTCAAATGAATGGGTTTCGAATGATTTCCAGCTTGTAAATGTCCCATATGGTGCTGGTTGACCAATTGGCCGTCTATGGTATAGATGGTAATCGTCACCTGCCCCGGCAGTGGCATTTGAAAAGGAATTACGGTTCGGTTGTTGAAGGGATTGGGATAATTCTGTGAGAGACGAAAGGCTTGTGGCTGTTCCGATTCGGTTTCTGCGGAAACCGGACGGGAGGAAACGTTAATATTGTCGATACGTAACATCGGTCCTTTTCCTTCGGCTGTCGCGGGATGTTCGGTGGCGTCATAATAACGCCATCGAAGTTGTACATAAGGTTGATCTTCAACCTCCTCAGGCAGGATGACCGGTCCTACTGTGGTTTGGTGGCCGGGCTCTTCATCACGTTTATAGGTCACCGGCAGGTTCAGGTGGTTCATCACCGGGATAAAAGCCCCTTCGTCACCAATGCGATATTCCAGTCGAATGGCATAAGATCTTGAATGGGGCTGGATAGTTTCCGAGGTCCAGCTAACTTCTATCTGGCCGTGGTTAATCGTCCGTAAACCTGCCACGACAGCCCCCAAACGGTTTTCATAGAAGTCTGTAGTGTCACTTTCGGAATCGCTGTTCAGAAAGGCGATTCCACGTTCACCAAGTCCCAGTAACCGTGTTCCTGAATCCCTGTTGTAGGACATATGAACATTCCCTGCTACATGCGCTTCAACACCCGGATGTGCGCGATCCATGTATTGGAATAGCATATGCTCGGGATAGGAGCCGGTGGGGGCATTACCGGGCCAGTAATCGAATTCAAAAGAGCCATTGGATAAATCGTGAGGTGCCGGACTATGATCCGTTGAGACGTCGGCTTCAAAAACGCCGGTCAGGGTCATATCTTCGCCAGGGTTTATTACTATCGTACTATCGGTCTGTCCGGGTAACTCCGCCCATCCCGCAAACCGGTATCCGCTTCGAGCTTTTGCGGAAATCGTAACGGGGATACCACTGAAATAGACACCTGACCATGGATAGGGGTTATCCGGAATGCCCAGTGTATGACCGTTTACAGGTGTTTCATTTATTTGAAGATAACCGGAGCGCTCAGGGCCCCTGATGTCCAGCGTAACAGAAGCCGTATCCTCCAGATCAAAATGATCCATAATATGCTCCCGTACGTGGAATGGCCTGTTATCAGCAAAGTAATTCATGACATCGATGTGACTCCGCCAATGTGATATTTGAGAATGACTTCTCCATCTCGCGATGTGATCTTCGATGACCGGTTCCAGTAAATCCTGATAGTGCTGAATGTGTGAGCGAACGTGAGAGGGTGACAAGAAGGTATTCAGGTAATCCGCAAACCGGTTGATGAAGTTGTTTCGGAAATCAGTATTGAAAAGGAGTCTTTGCAACTCGGTAGTTGACCATGATGGGTTAGGTGCTTTGTCAGTGGGACTTCCTGTAGCTGCCGCCAGCATATTGTGACGGGCATCATCCCGGGAATCCTGATGTCCGAATCCGAAATCGGTGTCAATCAGCATATAGCGCCAGCGCCCGTCCTGACCTGGTGGCGCTTGTGGGTCATATTCGGTCTGATAGCGAAAAAAATCGCGATTGTTTCCGGGCCAGTCCCGATTGTTGGCATAAATGTTGGCGATATTGTAATCCATGAAATTATCAATATCGAGCATAGTGGAAATCAGAGCGTAATTGAGACTGTCCCTCAGGTCATGGGTCCTGAGCGTTTCCCGGTATGATTCGTAATGTGCCGCGGAACCTTCCTTGACGGTTCTTCGGGCCGTTAGATAATCAATTTGCTCCGGATCGATATTGTAGGTGCGGGCGAGATAGTGCTTATCGTATCGCTCCCTGATATTCATAATGCCCCAAAACTCTCCATTGATGAACAAAATGGCCGGCCGATAGGCCTGGGTGTCCAGGTTTAAATGCCGGACAAGACCCTGAATCATGGCATCCCGGAACATTGTCATGTATCGGTAGAAATCCTGTCCGGAATTACGAAGAATAAGACGGTTGTAGGAGGGGGGATCCATCACTTGATGGTGTTCCGGGTCCTGTGGGTCGAAGTACGGATCCGCATCGGGATGAGAAAAAAACGGGTATTCAAAACGGCGGGTGCCGTAGTTACTTCGGGCATACAGACGCAAGGATTTCATAGGCATAGCTCTTGACATCCCGCCATGTATTCTGATTCCAATGTCCTGATTGAGCACACGACCATGATCCGGGTCAAAAAACTCAATCGAAGCAGGGCGCTCCCATTCTTCTCCACGATAAAAATAGTTGGCGTACGGGCTTCCCCAGGGTGGAATATAACGGTTATCCTCGTATCGTTTTCCGGGTATATAAATCCCGGTCTCGTGATCAAAAAGATGAAGGGAGTCGGTGACCAGTGAAATCACAGGTAATGAATATGGTGTAACTCCATTGTTTATTTCATTACCAGCCCTGTTGGATGTTTCGGTCCGGTATCCGTTTTGAGATACCTCATGGGATTTATTACTGTTCTCTGCCGCAATGAAGTAGGTGTGGGTCACAATACGTGAAGGAAAAGCATCACCTCTGAAAGCGCGTAGTCGAAGTGTGGTGGCCAGCGCCGGAGAGGTTCCCGGCTCTCTCCAGATATGCCCTTCACCAGATTCCGGTGGGTTGGTTGGAATATAGGACAGCAGGTTGTCGTGGGGGGATCTGACAGATATTTCCAGACTGTCAAGCAGTATCGGATCAGCTCGGGTTGGTTCGGATCCGTCAAGTGTATAGTGAATCGTATCACTGGCGTGTGGTGCAACTTTCAGAAAGAAAGGTGTTTCGTAAAAGCCCCCCTCGTGCGATAGTACCGGACCATTGACCTGTCCACGGTAGTCATAATTGGTGTTTTTCGCATCCGGGGTGGGATTTGTAAAGAAAAAGCCGCTTTCTTTTCCGTCCGGATATCTTCCGTATGAGATGTCGGAAGGGATGCGTGTCGGAGGTATTTCATCAATTCGAACACCTTGTAGATTTGTCAACAGCAGCTCTTCGCCATCTTGTGCTATGCTGAAGTTGGTGTGCAAAGGACCAAGAGGGTCATTTCGGTCCTTGCCGGAAGCCCAAATGAGCAGGTATTCACCCGGCGCGATGGTTGTTTCAGGAGGAATTAACCATTTGACAGGCTGACTGTAATCGTCCGATAAGCTGTACCAGCTCACGTCTATCGTATCCACACCTGTATTGAACAGCTCAATCCAGTCTTCATAATCCCCATCTTCATCAGCAATAGTGGAGTTATTGGAAGCCTGAATTTCATTGATGACCACCTGTCCATGTGACACCCTGAACACGGCACAGCATAATAGGAGTAATATAGATAGCTTTTTGAAGATCATGACGCCGCATTTATAATTATCATGCGAACAATGTGATACTATGGAACACTACTATAAACCATCTTTTGCCGACCAGGGAGTCTTCCTGATCTATTTGTGACGATTCCGAAGCTCTTCTACCAGGTCTTCAAGTTTCATGCCCTCTCCAACCAAAAGCATCATAAGGTGGAAAAGTAAATCAGATGCTTCATAGGTAAACTCTTTGCGATTATTTTTTACGCCTATCACCGTTTCTACGGCTTCTTCACCAACTTTTTGGGCGAGTTTATCGCGACCTTTCCGAAACATTTTGCTGGTATATGATCCTTCCGGCATCTGTGTTTTTCGTTGATAAAGCAACTCTTGCAGTTCCAGTAGAAAAGAGAGTCCGTCTTCACGGCCCCTGGACCCGGTTGGAGCATGGTAAGGCAGCTCATGGAAACAGGATACTTCGCCGGTGTGGCAGGTAGGGCCGACCGGAGTTGCTTCTACCAGTAATGCGTCGTTGTCACAGTCTTTTTGGATGCTGATAACTTTTAAAATATTTCCGGATTCTTCCCCTTTCATCCACAACCGTTGTTTTGAACGGCTGAAAAAAGTAACGCTGCCTGTGTCTATGGTTATTTGCACAGATTCACGATTCATGTAGCCCAGCATGAGCACTTGCTTGGTGTGGCTATCCTGAATGACGGCCGGAACGAGCCCGTCAGCGGGATTAAATACAATGTCTTCAATTTCCATCATGAGTACTATCAAATAATAAGTTTCAAACTATTCGTCATATACGAACCGGAATACCGGAGTTATGCATGGCTTGTTTTAAGTCTGCAATTTCAATTTCGCGGAAGTGGAAGATACTGGCAGCCAAAACGGCATCGGCGTGACCTTTTTTGATGGCATCAATACAATGATCAATGGTTCCAGCTCCACCACTGGCAACCAGCGGCAGTGATACCGTTGAAGATATTTTGGCCAGTAGTTCATTGTCAAAACCGATTTTGGTGCCATCGCGATCCATACTTGTGAGTAATATCTCCCCGGCACCGCGGTCAGCTACCTCCCGACACCAATCCAGTATATCTATACCGGTGTCCTTTTGACCAGCGTTGATATATACATTCCAGGATGCGCCGTTTTTCTTTGCATCAATGGCAGCAACGACACATTGGGACCCAAAGCGATCTGCGGCTTTTGAGATAAGTTCGGGTTCCCGGACAATGCTGCTGTTGAGGGATACTTTATCAGCTCCTACATGAAGTAAGGCTTCTATCTCTTCCACACTGCCTATACCGCCTCCCACTGTAAATGGAATACTGATATGTTTGGCAATATCACGAACCAGCGGAACCAGGGTCTTCCGCTTTTCATTTGTTGCTGTAATATCCAGAAATACCAGTTCATCGGCACCTTCATTGGAATAACGGCCCGCAAGTTCTACAGGATCTCCGGCATCCCGGAGGCCTTCAAAATTGATACCTTTTACGGTTCGTCCGTTTTTTATGTCGAGGCAGGGAATTATTCGTTTTGCTAACAAGAGTTTGTATGATTTGATCGTTTATTATTTCATCAGGAAGCGTCTATCTTCACGTCAATTCTGATTATTTTCAGGTCTACACCAATAATAACCAAAATGCAGATCACATGTTTACCTTCTCCCGTCGTTTTTACCGTGCAACCCTGTTTGCTGTTTTAAGTCTCTTTCCGGTTATACTGATTGCTCAAAATGTTGAGCGAGATTCAATAATTGTAACCATTTACCAGGACTTTGGATGGGTTGAGGACCGACAGGAGGCCACTTTGGAAAGTGGGAGCAATCGGCTATCTATTTTTGGTGTGGCAAGACAAATTGATCCGGGGTCGGTAGAGATTGATTTGAACGGAGAGGTACGGAGTTTGCGCACCGATCTGAATTATCATGGCTGGA
>CAYMBG010000085.1:0-4124 GCA_964388615.1 uncultured Chitinophagales bacterium
ATACTCGAGCTTGGTGCTTTGTGGTGCCCATTCTTCCAGAAACTCGAGGATATGACTAATGTTATACTTCATATTCTCGATGAGCAGCCCCCTGTCTGCTCGCCCGTTTCGCCAGCGCAGGCGGGATCGTATGGATAGATGGTATCTTTATTACAATACACGATAATGGACGCTGTCGGAAATTTTAATCAGACTGTAAATATAAGCTTTTTTTCCTAAAAGCAAAACACGCTATTAAAAGAAGATTATCGCCCCGCACATAAATCCTGCCTTGGGGATTCCCATGTCCGGCAGAAATAACGTATCTTTGAGAATCCATAGTACACGGGATCGTTCCATTCATGTGGGTGATCCCATATGAGCGGACAACCAACCGTATCCGAAATAAAATCAAGCCTGAACTCCGTGATTGTATCAAATCTTGAAAAACTGAACCGGCAAATACAAAAGATCTGCACCTCCTGCGGACGCGACCCCTCCGAAATCCGCCTGGTGGCCATCAGCAAAACCCATCCCGAAGAATCCATCCAGCAGGCTTATGACGCCGGTATCCGTGACTTCGGCGAAAATCGTGTACAGGAGTTGGTTGCAAAAATGCCAAATTTGCCGGATGACATGGTCTGGCATATGGTCGGCACCGTACAAACCAACAAAATCAAGGACATGGTTGACCGGGTCGATTGGGTTCACTCCATGTCGAAAAAAAAATATCTTAAAGAACTGGAAAAACGTGCCGGTAAAATTGGCCGGAATATTCGTGTATTGATCCAGGTAAATATCAGCGATGAAGATCAAAAAAGCGGATGTGACCCGGAAGGCCTTGCGGATATCCTTGACTATGCGTCGGCACTTGAATACGTTTCGGTAAAGGGGCTTATGGGAATGGCCTCCTTCACCGGTGACCGTGAGCGGATACGCCGGCAATTCCGGATGCTCAGGGAGTTGCGTGACCAGCACCGCGTTTATGAAAAACAACAGGTCCAACTGGACGAACTCTCTATGGGAATGAGCGGGGATTTCGACATTGCCATTGAGGAAGGAGCTACCATTATCCGTGTAGGATCCACGATTTTCGGATCCCGTGACTATGAAGGCTAATGCCAAGTATCGGCCCTTTTTATACAAGGGCGCACAAAATTGAAACCGTAATAAAAAAAATGCGTAATCTTCCTGAGATGGTCAAAGCACGATAGTAACATTACCGGAAACCTGTCCATCGGGCGGGTTTATTACACAAGATTCAAACATGGTTGTTTTATTCCTTATATTCCCTAAAATCCCAAAACGATGTCAAGCCTTTTGGAAGCTCTGATACCTATAATTGCCATTCTGGCGGTTTTCGGGTTGCCGTTTGCCATTGCCGTGATGATCATCCGTCTGATCCGTGAACGCATGCATGCCCGACAGGGCCATAAAACCGGTGATAACCTCCCAAAACGACTGGATGAATTTGAACAGCGACAGGAGCAGCTACAAAAACGGGTTCAAAACCTGGAAACCATTATTGTCGATGCCGATCTTGGCAACCCCCGGCTAAAGCAATCCCAAAGAGACCCTCTTCTGAATCCATCTCAGAGAAATGAGGAAGCAGAGCGCCCTCTGAAAAATAAGCTCAGATCATAATCCTTCTTATTGTAATGCTCTGATTACACTGTTAAATTAGCGGGTAAACAACCTACATACCCCAGTAAACATGAAACTATCGGCGCTTGAAATCAAACAGCAGACTTTTGCCAAGTCAATGCGCGGTTACGATGTTGCAGAAGTGCAATCCTTTCTGAATGTTGTTTCCAGCGAATGGGAGCATTTGTCCAACAAATGCCGGGAACAGGAGTATGAAATTCGCCGGCTTACCGAGAAGCTGGAGCACTACCAGAAGGTGGAAGAGGCGTTGCATGAAACGCTACAAACCGCAAAAGAATCGGCACAACAGCGAATCGAAAGCTCAAAGCAAGAGGCACAGAATCGCATCTCCGAAGCTGACCTTGAGGCGGAAAAGATTGTAAGGGACGCTCACAAACAGCGCCAGACTATCCGCCAAAGCATTCAGCGTCTGCTCGAGCGGCGTCACGAAATTATCCGTGGAATGGAGTCCTACCTTGAACTGGCTACCGAATCCCTGGAGTCATTCAAGCGTGACGATACGTCCACATACACGCTTCCCCAGGAAGACCGGGAAAAAGACACAACTGCCGAAAGTGAACAAGAGGAAAAAAGAAAAACCTCAGATACCCCAAAAAATGAGCAGCCGTCTTCCAAATCCCCTCCCGGCACAGAAGATTTTGATCATCTTATCGATGATCTCGATGAATAACCTAACGCTTTATTATTGATATATGCCTGAATTTGAAACCGTTGAAGTGTCTCGCAACAAGAGACAAGAAGCACTTGATTTTCTGAAAAAACAGACCGATATGGTCCCCGAGTATCTCATTATTCTGGGCACCGGACTTGGGCGTCTTGCAGAAGAGATTGATGTCGATTTGGCCATCAGCTACAGTGACATTCCCCATTTTCCCAACTCCACGGTGGAAAGTCATGCCGGCCGTCTGCTTTTCGGCACCTTAAGCGGGAAAAGAGTTGTCGCCATGCAGGGTCGTTTTCACTACTACGAAGGATATACGATGCAACAGATCGTGTTTCCGGTCAGAGTACTCCATGCCATGGGAGCCCGAACCCTACTGGTCTCCAATGCCTGCGGCGGTATGAATCCGCTGTACCGAAGAGGCGATATCATGTGCATTACAGATCATATCAACATGTTGGGTGGGAACCCGTTAACAGGTCCCAACGACGATTCC
The DNA here is from genome assembly GCA_964388615.1 of uncultured Chitinophagales bacterium. Lineage (GTDB taxonomy): Bacteria > Bacteroidota > Rhodothermia > Balneolales > Natronogracilivirgulaceae > SLLW01. The sequence continues at coordinate 2,802 of CAYMBG010000085.1, forward strand.
TTAGGCGTGCGTTTTCCGGATATGAGTGCTCCCTACTCTCCTGATCTGATATCTTTGGCCGAAAAAGTGGCTCTGGAAAACCAGGTAAAAATGCATCAGGGAGTGTACATTGCCGTAGCCGGTCCCACACTTGAAACCCGCGCCGAATACCGCTTCCTTCGTACGATCGGCGGCGATGTCGTGGGTATGAGTACCGTGCCTGAAGTGATTACTGCTGTACACATGGGCATGACTTCTCTTGGAATATCCGTCATTACGGATGAATGTTTTCCGGAGGCGCTGGAGCCGGTCAACATGAAAGATATACTGGAAGCCGCCGACATAGCCGAACCGAAGCTGACCCAGGTCATGAAAGGGGTGTTGCAAAAATTGTAATCCATCCGGCTGTTGTCAGCCTGTAATTGTTGCGGCAAAATAAAGCAGCAGTTCAGGTCGTTCTTCTATTTATTTTGACCAATATCTGAGACATGCACTCTTTCGACGACAATCATATCTGGGATGAATTTCAATGGGAATCTCACATCAACGAGATGTCACGACGGCATGAGCACCTACGTAAACTGATTGAGTCCGACCGTCAAAACAAACCTCGCTGGTGGCATCACTTGAAGGATTGTCCCTCAAAACTGGACGCCGTTGATGCTTTTATCGAGGAAGAGCTGTTGATCGAAGAGTCCCATTTCCCTATCGATAATGACGATGAGGACAACCCGGACAGCGACGATGCCCTTTTCGACATGCTCGATGATGATGATGATGATTCGTTCCTGGACGAAGATGATGAACCGGAAAGCAGCTTTTTTGAATCCCCGGATGAGAGCGGGGATGACGATTTTGAGGACGAAGACCAAGAAGAAGTGGAGCGGCTTTTCGAGGATATCTTTGAGGAGGAACAATCCGAAACCTCCTCTTACGATTATGCATCCCTTGAAAATATTGCCATCTACACCGATGCCCGGGATCTTTCGGCCGATCTACTGATTTTTAATGACAGCAAACCGGCCTACATGAAACATCCCGGTTTTATCCGGCTCGTATCCGATACACTGCTTATCAGTTCCAAGCTTGCTGCCGCCTATTCAATGGGCTTTGACCTGGAAGTTTTGGGGGCGAACATTGCTTATTGCAAAAAAGCATTGGCCAAAGCCAACAGCACCCTGGAACACCTTCAGACACTGAAGAAAAATCCTGTTCAGGAATCGGATTATTACGATTTGCACCGGCGTCTTTTCGAACTTCGTAATAATATCGCTGTTCATATTCAGGATACCCGCACGCTGTTCCGGAATCAAATATAGTATACCCTCCATTTCCGGAGCAAGC
>CAYMBG010000085.1:4224-12025 GCA_964388615.1 uncultured Chitinophagales bacterium
TCCGGAGCAAGCCCTTTCCGGAACCTCCATTTTTTGCTTAATGATCCTCATTTGTTGCATCAGTAACAAATGATGTAAGGATATCCACCCTGAACGGGTCTTGCCTTAAAAAAGCCGGCGATCTGCAAGCGGCTTGTATGATTGAAGGCAATATCCCATGTCAGCTGAAAAACCTGTTTCCATCAACCCGGGCACCTACCCTGTGCTGCGCATCGCCTTGTTGTATGCACTCGGAATTGTAACCGGACGCGGGTTATCCTCTCATTTGCAAGTGGATTATGTCTTCACAGGTGTTTGCATCGCTGTCGTTCTCTGTGCCATATTACACTATCGGCGTTCCGCCCTCCGCGGAAGCGCCATGCCAACGCTATACCTTCTCTGCCTGTTCGGTTTTGGCATACTCCACATTCGGATCCACGACCAACCCATCACTCCCCAGGAGCATCTCCTGGAGGTATTTGAGGAGGATCAGCTTCTTTTTCATGGAGTTGTTCACTCGGAACGTACCACCCGATCCGGACACCGGATGCTTCGTATCGAAATCGACTCGGTACAGATACACGGACTCCCAAACTGGCATATCTCCTTCAAGACCGAAGCACTGATCCGAAAAGAAACCTTTGACACATGGATATCCGATAATACGAATGCTTCCGATGAATCCGGCTTTGGAATGCCCGGGAACTATCTGTGTTTTAACGGTGACCTTGTAATACCCGACAAACCGGTTAATCCCCATCAGTTTGACTATGCCGCTTTTCTTGAACGACAAAATATATACACTACGGTTTTCATATCACACCTTCAGGATGTGGAACCCCATCAAGGCATCTCTTTCTGGCTTCACCGGCAAATAAAAGTGCAAAGTCAGGTACAGAACCTGTTTTCAAAACATAACAGCGGACTCGCCAAAGCGATTCTCCTCGGTGACCGTTCCGATTTGGATCCGGATCTCCGTAACGCTTTCTCCAGAGCCGGACTGGCCCACCTTATGGCGGTATCCGGTATGCATGTCGGCTTTGTGCTGCTGCCGGTTTGGTTTATTCTTCCCTGGTTTCGCAGATCTTACAGCGGCAGGGCCACGGGACTGATCCTCAGCGGCCTCTTACTTCTGATTTATGCCGGCGTTACCGGGTTCTCCGTGTCGGTATCCCGAGCATCCCTGATGGCATTCTTTATGATTCTTGCCCGATTATTTCACAAACCCGGAACATCCATGAATATCCTGGGTTTTGCGGGTTTGCTGCTTCTGCTTTATGATCCTGCCATGCTGTTTGATGTCGGATTTCAGTTGTCATTCCTGGCTGTGATCATCATCCTTACTACCCTTCCGGGAACCCGATATCTGCTACCACCCAGGCACCGTTATCGCAAAACCGGAGCTGTCTTCCAATTTGTGATGGTCAGTGTTTTGGTACAAGGGGGGCTTTATCCGGTTTTGATCACCTATTTTCAGGAATTCTCCATTGCCGGTCCCATTAGTAACACCCTTGCCGTCCCTTTTGTCCAGCTGATGTTTTTATGGAGTTTTTTCTGTCTTTTTGTTGCTGAAGTTCACGCTTCATTTGCATCGCTGCTAAATACCCCCGCAGAAATCATTCTTACCGGTCTTACCGCCTATGTGAATCGCATCGGCAGCTCACCGGCTTCCTGGATTGAAAGCACATTACCGGGCCCCTGGCTTTTCGGCGTATGGTTTTTCGGGACAGGAGTAGTCGGATCACTGCGTATTCCGACGATCCGCTGGAGAATGGTTTGTGCTTTTATGATCTGCCTGGTTATTTTCCAGGCAACACAAATTTTTGACAATCAGCTCAAAAAGCCCGAATTGCGCCTTACTTTTTTTGATGTAGGTCAGGCTGATGCCATATTGCTGGCTACGCCGGGCAACCGGCACTATTTATATGACACCGGGGTATGGACACCGGGGTATGATTCCGGTGAACGGGTATTGCTACCGGAGCTTAAGGCAATGGGGATAAAGCATTTGGACGGTGTCATCCTTTCCCATCCCCATGCCGACCATATTGGAGGCGTTATCAGTCTGATGGAAACCATTCCGATCGACACCATCTACCAGTCCCCCGTAGCATATGACTCCCGGTTGTATCATCGTTACATGCAAACAGCCTTCGAGAAAGGTATACCCGTGAGGTTACTTGAGTCCGGTGACATAATCCACACTGACCCGGCGATGCCTGTTAAGATACTCGGGCCCTCCTCCGGGATTTCTGCCCATGACCCAAACAACCAATCCGTGGTGATGACGGTCCGGTACGGAGAAAACCGCATCCTTTTCGCGGGAGATGCTGAAAAAGAAGCAGAATCTTACCTGGCTGATACATTTGGCACTTTTTTGGAATCAGACATTCTGAAAGTCGGGCATCATGCCAGCCGGACAAGCTCAACAAGTCGTTTTCTGAAATATGTCAATGCCTCGCATGGTGTAGCTTCCCTTGGTCTGCGTAACCGTCACCGCCATCCTCACCAGGAAGCCGTAACCCGCCTGCATGACTCCGGCACATCGGTTCGTTTTACAAGCCTGGAGGGTGCAATCATTTTCAGTTGTGATGGGGATAAATGTACAAATGAACCCTGAAACAAATAAAAATGTTTAGGAATGCGTTGTAATCGACGAAGTTCCTTTTTATAAGTTTAATCTCGCAAAACCTGATCTCAACCCAACTGTCGATTATTAGAATACCATTATGGAGCGTTACATACAATTCGTGATCTTTTTCGTATTCATTTTTTCCATACTTGGGATTATTCAATGGTATGTGATGCGTTCATACCTGCGCTGGCTGAAAAACATCACCACCGACAATCGTTACATTTTGTTTAAGAGGGTGGGTTTCGCGGTACTATTGGTGGCAAATGTCGTTTTTTTATTACGGTTTCCTTCCACCGACATGGGTTGGTACCAGCAGCCCTGGTTTCAGTCCATGATCATCTATCCCGGTGGTATTTTCATTGGAGCCATCATCCTTGCGTTTATCGTGCTGTTGTTTATTAACGCCGGACTTTGGTTGTTCAAAAAAACAGGGACACTGTTTTCTTTTTTACTAAAAAGCTCGAAACCGGCTCATAGCGCCGAGGAAAATGTGACTGCCGACATCGCCACGAGCCACTCCCCGAATGATGACACTGAACAACATCTGACCGGAAAGGAAACATCCACCGAAGCCCACTCACTGATTGACAAGCACTTAAAAAAGACGGACTTTTACCAGAAAGTTCCGGGCACCTTTTCTCTGAGCAGGCGGGATTTTTTGAAAACCACCGGTACAGCAATGATCACAGCCCCGGTCGCCTTCACCATCGGAGCATCAGCGGCGACATCACATGATTACCAAATTGTTCATAAAAGCCTTTACTACCCTGGTTTGCCGAATGCTCTGAACGGCTTGCGTATTGTCCATTTAAGTGATATCCATTCGGGTATTTACATGACTGAGACGCAGATGCGGGACATTTTCCGACTTGCAAATGAACAGTACCCCGACCTGGTGGCCATCACGGGTGATTTTGTAGACAACTCCACCTCGGAAATACCAGCCCTTTACCGTGCTATCCCCGAACTGAAATCAGAATATGGTATTTTTGGATGTCTGGGCAATCATGACCATTACGCCTCCGCTTCCTCAGTTACATCGGCACTACGGCAAAGAGATGTTCAGATACTTAGCAACACGCATAACACCCTGCATATCGGTGGAGAGCAGCTGAGTTTACTGGGTGTCGATGATCCCATGAGTGGCTTGACCGATGAGAAACGATTCGAATCATCCTCCCTGGACCTGCCGGATGAAAGCTTCAAGATTCTGCTCACTCACCGGCCTGACATGTTTGACGTATCCAGAAAGCACGACATCGACCTTACCCTTGCCGGTCACACACACGGCGGCCAGATCGGAATGGACCTTATGGGCCTGCCTTTATATCCGATATACCTGTTTCAAAAATACCCCAAAGGCTTGTTTGATTTCGACAGACACAAGTTATACGTAAACGTGGGAATTGGAATGGTCGGCGTTCCGGTTAGAACGGTTCGTCCCGAAATGACCGTCATAGAACTCACCAATACTACTTCAGCAGCATAATTTTGTGGGTGTCCATCGATTCCGCCGTTAACATGCGGGCGATGTACACACCGCTGGCAAGATTTTGCGCTTCAAAAGGGACCGTATAACTGCCCGGTTGCCTTGGTTCGTTCGTCAGGGTCGTAATAAGCCTTCCGGTTATATCAAATATGTCAATTCGCACCGGCACGCTCTCCATTTCGGATTCCGGCACATTGAAATGAATATTGGTAGCTGAATTAAACGGATTCGGAAAGTTTTTCAATATCTCGAAACGGTCCGATTGCACGATTTCCGGATATTCCCTGGCAGCATCAACTTCTTGCAGCAAGCGGGTTGTCAGAATCAGGTTTTTATTGTCATAGTTCTCCGGAACATCAGGGTTATCAATCTGAAGCAGGCGGTGCCAGGTCGTCTCACCCTCAGGATCCTCTCCTTTAAAAAGGGTTCTGACGGGATAATAGCGATCATCCTCCAGGTCATCGGAGCCACGGTCAACCAAAAAGCGCAGAACCGCATCCTCCGATTCGTCCACCACTTCCAGGTTTATATGATAGCTTTTCCCCGGCAACAACTCCACCATTTCATCCGAGATAGTAACCTGGTTGATACCCGCCCGGAGCATTGAAAAATCAACTTCAACGGACCCAAGCTCATTTTCGGGAATATAACTATCCATGGGAGCGAATTCCCTGGACTCTGACACACTCACCCGCAGGGTGCCTGTTCCGGTAACAGCATCAAAATCCGAATGATTCAAGAGAGGAAATTCCACACTTTCAAGCATCCCCCCCTCTTCATGCTCGATACGGACAGAAGCGGCGAAAATGACCGACTCCCCGGATGCCGGATCGTCCGGACGGTCAGGCACCTCAAAAAAGAAAGCCGGCTGACCCGAGTAGGTGACATCCACAAGTTCCATATTATCAGGACTCCAGTCAGCGGTATAGCTGAATTGGCGGGTACCGTATGTCTGATTGGTCACGCGCAAGGTGTTTACGGAAACCAGGGTCACCGAACGGTAGCCCTCATTCAGGGAAAAACGATCCTTTTCGATGCGATCTATCTTCACCTCACCGGTTTTATCCCTCGTTATCACATAGTGGATGATCTCATCCGGGGAATCCAGATCCAGCCAGATATTCTGAACATTGGGCCAATGGGTATATTTGGCGCTGCCGTATCGTAAAGCTACCGACTCATCACGCACCCAGGGGCGTTCATCGCTGCCATACTCCCTTCCGGGTACGTTTACCTGTACCGAGGCTTGTTGCGGCAGGGAGTATGAATAATCTTCGTGCCCGTATTTGTTGAGCAAATTACTCACGTAAAAACCCGTGAGTGCATCAGGGAAATTCAGGTCCAACCCGGCCATGTCAAATATACTCTGATACAACACCCAGGGTTGCTGTCCACCTCGCATGAGCGTTAACTCCCCGATCTCCAGTCCCACTTGCTCAAACAGATAGCTGTGAAACAGTTGTGCCCTCTGATAATCAAACAACACCTCCGCTTCGCCGGTCCGCCACCGGAAAAAACCCTCAGCAGATTCGGAATCGACATTGCCGCTGACCTCATCCGGCTCATTCAAAAATATCATGGGACGAGCATTGAAACCATTAAGTATTTCGGCCAGTTCGGATTGTCCCTCGTCGATAAAGGTAATATGGGACTGACGGTCGGGATTGCCATGAATAAGATGCTGAAACTCGTGGGCGATCGTTCCAAGCGGCCTCTGTGGATTAACACTCCCGGTTCCATCATAGCCATAGATTCCCGGGTAGGTATCGATATAGAGAATGGCGGCTTCGTTACTGCCACTGAAACGTGACCGTGGCAACAGATCCGGCCCGTAAAAAAAACCGGCGATGTATCCACCGTCAGGATCATCCTCCCAGCCATCCTGGATATCTGTCAGCAAGAATTTCACCATATCCGAACCGGAAGGAGGTGTAGGTACATTATCACGGTCGCCTCGCGCAAAAATATCAATATTATTCAAAATGATCCCCTGATCAGAATTGACCGATCGTGGTGGCGTCTGCTCCTCAAGGGCTTGCAGCATTGTGGAAACCACCTCCTCATCAATCTTTCCGGAACCGTATTCATCCACATCCACCCATATCTGTGCTATTTCCCCAACAGCTTTCAGCTCAAACAGGACTTCATCAAACGAAGCGGCACCCACACTCTCCTCGGGATTGTACACATTAAAAATCCGGGTATCCCCCACCTCGTAGGTTTCCGGCTCCTCCATCACTTCCAGCTCCTCCGGACGCTTGCTCTTGATTTTTCGATACTCCTCCATCGCTTCCAACACTTCAGGACGGCTGTTGATATAGTCAGTTATGTGGATGATCTTTCCGCCTTCCCGGTGTGGATGGATATCCGCCGGACGCTCAATGGGTTTCTCGCCGGACTTCTGCACTTCGGTTTTTTCCTCATCCGGTATGGGATACGCCCTGAAATCCTGCGCCGTCAAACCTGCGGTTGATAGAAGGGGGAAAAGCATGCAGAAAAACATGCTTCGAATAACAATTCGGGTTCTCATAATAAAAAACGGTTCGTGTGGTGCAATTGGACAAAATGGGACAAAGTGATCCTTGGGAAAAAGCTCCCCGGGAAAAAAGCTCTCCGGGGAAAATGCGCCCCGGCAAGAAGCTCTTCGAGGAAAAGTCTATAATAACAACGCATAAATTAACGAATAAGCATCATTTTTTTTGCCGGAGATTGAATTTTTGAGTGTGTATCAAAGATAGCGGTCAGCCTGTAAAGATAAAGGCCGGTTGCAAGTCCTTTCGCATGAAAATGCAACTCATGTCGTCCCGGCTCCTGCCGGCCTTTGGTCAGCGTGCGGATACGTCGCCCGTTTGCGGTATAAACATCAATCACCACATCCGCGCGTTCGGTAAGTTTATAGGGTATGACGGTTTGCTCATTAAACGGATTGGGATAATTCTGCGAAAGGACAAACGGTCCGGGAAGCAACTCATCATCAGGATCGGCGGCAACATCCTGTGCCTCAAACCGGGCGGTAAGCATCAGGTCATCTTCGGGGGTCCAGGTCAACTGCGGCAAACCGGTATCGGGATCCGTAGATTCGGAAATATCCGGCCGGGAGAGCAGCTCATTTTGTTCGCTAATCCATTCAATAAACCGTTCTTTCTCTCCCGGAAGCGGGGTAAGTGTGACCGGCACGCCCCCGAAATACGTTCCGGTCCATTCGCGATAGTCCTCCGGCACGCCAGGGGTGTTCGGTGAAAGGTCCGTTTCATTCACCCGCACAAAACCCGTTGGGGCACCGGTGCGGGTTATCTTCAGTTCATAGGACTCATCAATACCGAAAAAATCCATCACATGTTGTCTCAGGTAAGCAGGCCGTTCACGGGCGAAATCGATCATGATGCGTATATGGTCCTTCCAGGCTTCCATTGACCCGCCGGCGGTACCCGGATGGCGATCCGAACCCGGATAGCGCGCTATATGCTCCATCATGAGCGGTTCATATCTGTCACGAAAAGTCAGGATACGCCCTTCAACAAAATCCGGCCGGTACCGTGTGTTCAGATCATCCGCCAGTATAGAGATAAAGCGGTTTCTGATGCGCTCATTCTCAATAAGTCCGTTGAACAGCTCATTCACCCATCCGGATGGAACTCTGGGGTTGCCGTGACCTGTAATCCACTCGATCATGTTATGGTCATATTCCGCCCACCAAT
>CAYMBG010000086.1:0-7255 GCA_964388615.1 uncultured Chitinophagales bacterium
AAAACCTCTGCTTTTTTTCTGGAAAACTGTTAGCGCTTTTTTGGGTAGTATGTTGCAAAAACAAATAATTTCAAGACTCTATAACAATTTTTTGTTGAATCAATAGATGATTTTGAGCATATTTATATTCTGAAGTTTTTAAGCTGATTATTATTAAAAGCTTCTGAAGTTTCTGTTAAAACGGTTGGTGAAGCGATAATCAAAAGATTATTTATAGTTTTGATTAAAAATAGTGGGCTCATAAAGTTAGGGCTGTGTCCACGGTGAAGTGCAAAGCCAGGCCTGGTAAATAGAAGGTACCAGGAAACCCCAATCAGTACGCAAAAAAATAAGTTTAATATGACAAAGACAGGAAGTTTGTCTCCCGGAAAGCAAGGTATGTATGATCCCCGAAACGAACATGATGCATGCGGAATCGGGTTTGTGGTCAACATGAAGGGAAAACCCTCTTACGACATTGTGAAGCAGGCGATACGCGTACTGCGAAACCTGGATCACCGGGGGGCTACGGGAGCTGAGCCGAACAGTGGCGATGGGGCCGGCATACTGATGCAGATCCCACACCAATTTTTTAAATCTTCTTGTGAGGGACTGGGGTTCACGCTACCCGATTTTGGAAAATACGGAGTAGGAATGTTCTTCCTTCCTACAGAGCGGGAAAAGCGAAAAAAGTGTGAAAAGATAATCGCCGGGGTTATTAAAGAAGAAGGGCTGAATATACTTGGATGGCGAAAAGTAGCCACGGATAATACCAGTCTTGGAAGTACTGCTATTTCGATGGAACCACTTGTTCGCCAGGTATTTGTGGAGCGCAGTCCCGATATGAAAACCGATCTGGAGTTTGAACGCAAGTTGTTTATCATCCGTCGTCGCTGTACTCTTGCTATAGAGCAGTCCAACGAGCTTAGTGACGAGGAGAAGGCTTTTTATTATATCAATAGTTTTTCATCCCGCACCATCGTGTACAAGGGTATGCTCACGCCCAACCAGGTGGAACTTTACTATCCCGATCTCAAGGACCCGGAATTTAAATCGGCTATCGCGCTTGTACATTCGCGTTTCAGCACCAATACGTTTCCCAGTTGGAAGCTGGCCCATCCCTATCGCTACGTCATTCACAATGGGGAAATTAATACGCTGCAGGGGAATCAGAATTGGATGCATGCGCGCGAAAAGCAATTTGCTTCCGAACTTTTCGGCGACGACATGGGGAAGGTGTTGCCGATTATTCAGGAAGAGGGTAGTGATTCGGCGAAATTTGATAATTGCCTGGAGTTTTTGTCACTAACCGGTCGATCCCTGGCGCACTCCATGATGATGATGATCCCCGAGCCATGGGAGAAACATGAGAGTATGAACGAATTGCAACGGGCGTTTTATGAGTTTCACAGTTGTATGATGGAACCCTGGGACGGCCCTGCTTCCATCGCATTTACCGATGGAACGGTTGTGGGTGCTACCCTGGACCGGAACGGTCTACGGCCATCCCGGTATTATGTGACTCGCGACGACACGGTTGTGCTGGCTTCGGAGGTTGGTGTTTTGGATATTGATCCCGAGGATGTCCTGCACAAGGAGCGCCTGCAACCCGGCAGAATGTTGCTAATTGATACCAGTGAAGGGCGCATTATCAGCGATGAAGAGATCAAAAATGAGATCGCGGCGGAGCATCCCTACCGGGAATGGTTGGATGAGAACCTGATCGACTTTGACCATGTTACCGACCAGCTTTCTTACGATGAACCGGAAGTGACACACGATGAAGTGGTTAAAAACCAGAAAGTGTTCGGCTATACCTATGAGGATCTGCGCGTGAATGTCGGGCCAATGGCCGAAAATATGCTGCAACCGGTGGGTGCCATGGGCAATGATGCACCCATAGCGGTTTTGTCAAATCAACCTCAGCTGTTGTATAACTATTTCAAGCAACTCTTTGCTCAGGTAACCAACCCGCCAATTGATCCCATTCGTGAGGAGTTAATCACCGCTACCGAAACCATATTGGGTTCCCAGGGTAATATTCTGGATCCGGGTCCGCAAAGCTGCCGCCAGATACGGCTGGAGAGCCCCATTATGACAACCGAGGAACTGGAGCAACTTCGCAAGTTGGTGGTACCGGACTTTAAAAATGTAACCATCCCGATGGTTTTCAAAGCCGGAAGCGGTGGAAAAGGGTTGGAAAAAAGTCTCAATAACATTTTTAAGGCAGCCGATAAAGCGATATCCGAAGGAGCCAATATTTTGATTTTATCGGACCGTGACTTTGACAGTAAGCATACCCCGGTACCTGCACTGCTTGCGGTTTCGGGTCTGCACCATCATCTGATTCGCACAGGCAAGCGTACGGAAGTGGGATTGGTGTTGGAGTCGGGTGAACCGCGAGAAGTACACCATTTTTGCACGTTGATTGGTTACGGTGTAGATGCTGTCAATCCCTATATGGCGTATCAGAGTTTGTACGATCTGATACGTGAGGGGCTTCTTCAAAATATCGACTATGAACGGGCGGTAAAAGGATACAACAAGGCCGTGGTCAAGGGTATCGTGAAGGTGATGTCGAAAATGGGTATCTCCACTATAAAATCCTATCGCGGTGCACAGATTTTTGAGGCGCTCGGAATCGACCGGGATCTTATAGACAAGCACTTCACCTGGACCAATTCACGCATTGGCGGCATTGGAATGGATGTGATCGCTCAAGAGGCTGAAATGCGTCATCGCAAGGCCTATCCTAAAGTAAAAGTAAATGGAAAGGTATTGGATGAAGGGGGGCAGTACAAATGGCGAAAGAACAGTGAGTACCATATGTACAATCCCGAAACGGTACATACCCTCCAATTCGCCACCAAATTGAATGATTATAAGTTATATAAGGACTATACCAGTCTTTTGGATGAACAAAAGGATCCTGCTCCGACACTCAGGCATATGCTTGAGTTTGATGAAACCTCCGAATCTGTGCCGTTAGAAGAGGTGGAATCGGTTGCGTCTATTTGCAAAAGATTCAAGACCGGCGCTATGTCATACGGATCCATAAGCAGTGAAACCCATGAGGCGCTGGCTATCGCCATGAACCGAATCGGTGGCAAAAGCAATACCGGTGAGGGGGGAGAAGATCCGGACCGTTTTACCCCGGATCCTAATGGCGATCTCAGGAACAGTGCTATCAAACAGGTGGCTTCCGGACGTTTTGGTGTGACCAGCGAGTATCTGACCCAGGGTAAGGAGATTCAGATCAAGATGGCTCAGGGAGCCAAGCCTGGTGAAGGAGGAGAACTTCCCGGCCGTAAAGTCTATCCCTTCATTGCCAAAGTCAGATATTCCACACCTGGTGTTGGACTTATCTCACCGCCGCCTCATCATGATATCTACTCGATCGAGGATCTGGCTCAATTGATTCACGATCTGAAGAATGCCAACCGTTACGCCCGGATCAACGTAAAGCTGGTTTCTCTTGCGGGAGTTGGTACTATTGCCGCTGGAGTAGCCAAAGGAAAAGCCGATGTGATTTTGATCAGCGGTCATGACGGTGGCACGGGTGCTTCGCCACAAACCAGTATCAAGCATGCAGGACTGCCCTGGGAGCTTGGTATTGCCGAGACCCACCAGACGCTTGTGATGAACAACCTCAGGAGCAGGGTGGTTCTGGAAACCGACGGGCAGATCAAGACCGGACGTGATATCGTTATAGCGGCCTTGCTTGGTGCCGAAGAGTATGGTTTCGGCACCAGTGCTCTGATCACTCTGGGATGTGTGATGATGCGTGTTTGCCATTTGGATACCTGTCCGGTTGGAGTCGCCACACAAAACCCGGCATTGCGGCATAAGTTTTCAGGAGATCCCGAATATGTGGTCAACTTCATGAAGTTTGTCGCACAGGATGTCAGGGAACACATGGCGAAACTTGGATTTCGCTCTATCGATGAGATGATCGGGCGGGTAGACAAGCTCAAGCAGCGGAAAACCGATCATTGGAAAAGCAAAAACCTGGATCTCTCACCGCTTCTCTACATCCCCAGAGTACCCGCTACCTATGGTGTTCGTTCCATGATGAAGCAGAGTCATGGGCTGGAAAACTCGCTTGATATGCAGACATTGCTTGATATTTGCGAACCTGCTATCAAAGAAAAGAAACCTGTGAAAGCAAAATTGCCGATTCGTAATATCAACCGGGTGACCGGAACCATCGTCGGTAGTGAAATCACCCGGGTTCATGGAAGGGATGGTTTGGATGAAGACACCATAAGATTGAAATTCCGGGGCTCAGCGGGGCAGAGTTTTGGAGCATTCACGCCAAACGGTATGACTCTCGAGCTGGAGGGTGACGCAAATGATTATTTCGGAAAGGGCTTATCCGGAGGAAAGCTGATTCTTTATCCCAACGTTAACTCAAGGTTTAAACCTGAGGATAACATTATTGTTGGAAATGTATCTTTTTACGGTGCCACACAAGGTGAGGCATACATCCGGGGTATGGCTGGTGAGCGTTTCTGTGTCCGTAACAGTGGCGTCAGAGCCGTTGTCGAGGCTGTCGGCGATCATGCTTGTGAGTACATGACAGGTGGAAGGGTAGTCGTTCTGGGCTCAACCGGACGAAATTTCGCGGCCGGTATGTCCGGAGGTATCGCCTATGTGCTTGATTTGGAGAACACATTCGAAAGCCATTGCAACAAGGATATGGTTTTCCTCGAGCGGCTTGAGGATATCGATGAGATCAAAGAAGTCAAACGAATGGTCAGGCGACACGCCGATTATACCGACAGCAACCGTGCCTGGAAGGTGCTTGCAAAATGGGATGAAATGGTGCCCAGCTTTGTAAAAGTTCATCCGGTTGACTTTAAACGGATGAACGAGGCTATTGCTGAAGCCGGGTCGCGCGGTCTAAAAGGTGACGATGCCATTATGGAAGCCTTTGAAATTAATAAGGGTGACAAGGCTCGTGCTGCCGGTAACTGATTTCCCGGCTGAGTCTGTTCACAAACCAAACGAACTTCGAACCGCTAAACAAAATGTAACATGGGTAAACCAACCGGATTTATGGAGATTGAAAGAAAGTCAACTCCTTATCGCAAGGCAGATGAACGCATACAATCCTGGGATGAAATTAATATTCCTTTGTCAGAGGAGGATTTGAAAAACCAGGGTGCCCGCTGCATGGATTGCGGAATACCTTTTTGTCAAACCGGGATGATGGCTCAGGGTGGGGCCCGGGGCTGTCCGGTCTATAACCTTATCCCGGAATGGAATGATCTGGTCTATCGCGGTAAATGGAAAGAGGCGCTCTATCGTCTGCACAAAACCAATAATTTCCCGGAGTTTACTGGCCGGGTATGTCCGGCACCCTGCGAGGGATCCTGTGTATTGGGGATCATAGAACCGCCCGTGGCAATCAAGAGTATCGAGCAGGCGATTATTGATCGTGGCTTTGAGGAGGGATGGGTGGTACCGGAGCCACCCCAAAAACGAACCGGAAAAACGGTTGGGGTCGTTGGATCTGGTCCGGCCGGACTTGCGGCAGCTGCACAGTTAAATAAAGTGGGTCATAAAGTGACCGTCTATGAACGAGCGGATCGGATTGGTGGGTTGCTGACCTATGGGATTCCCAATATGAAAATGGACAAGTCGGTTGTGGATCGTCGTGTGGATATTCTGAAAGCGGAGGGGGTTGAGTTTGTGACCCAAACCGAAATAGGAAAAGATATCTCTGCTACTGAGCTAAAAAAACGACACGATGCCATGGTGCTTGCCGGCGGGGCAACAACTCCGCGTGACTTGCAGATTGAAGGTCGAGATCTGAAGAGTATCCATTTTGCGATGGATTACCTCCATGCTGATACCAAGAGTTTGCTGGACTCCGGGCACAGCGACGGGAAATATATTTCCGCAAAAGATAAAAATGTTATTGTGATCGGAGGAGGAGATACCGGTACGGATTGTGTAAGCACCTCTATGCGTCACCAGTGCAAGAGTCTGACTCAATTCGAAATCATGCCTAAACCACCGGAAAGCAGGGCTGAAACAAATCCATGGCCACAGTGGCCGAATATCTACAAACTGGATTACGGTCAGGAGGAAGCACGCGAAAAATTTGGTGACGATCCACGTCAATATGAGATCATGACCAAAAAATTTGTCGGGGATAAAAAAGGACACGTCAAGGAGCTGCATACTGTACAGATTACCTGGGAGAAGGATGATAACGGGCGTATGGTGCCCAAAGAGATTCCTGGTTCCGAAAAAGTCTGGAAAACAGATCTTGTTCTTTTGGCAATGGGCTTCCTGGGTCCGGAGAACCCGTTGCTTGATCAGCTCAGTGTTGAACGTGATGAACGCTCCAATGCCAAAGCCGAGCATGAGGTCTATACTACCAATGTTGAAGGCGTTTTTGCTGCGGGCGACATGCGTAGAGGACAAAGTCTGGTTGTTTGGGCGATTAATGAAGGTCGGGGAGTTGCGCGGGAATGTGATCGATGGCTTATGGGAAGTACCGAGTTGCCCTGACAGGCAACAGGTTTTAATGTTTTGGCTTTTTTTATTTTTTTGGAATGATATCGACCAGCTATGACTTTATATAGGTAGCAACATGTGATATTCCAGGTGAGTGCTCAGATGAAGGTTGTATCAATGCTTCAAAAGGATAATGCTCAAAGAAAGCATGTCCGGCTAATTTGCTCAAAAAAGTATTAAGAGCTGATGTTATGAAAATTACTGTAGTAGGAGGGCATGGCCAGATTGCCATGCTACTTCATCCCATACTCAAAAGTTGCGGTCATGAAGTTTTCGGTATCATCCGGAGTGAGGAACATGCCCAAGAAGTCCGGAATGCTGGTGCTGAACCTGTTATATGTGATATTGAGAAGCAGACTGATATCTCCGATGCTGTTGGTGATGTGGATGCTGTGGTTTTTGCGGCTGGCGCCGGGCCTGGTAGCGGAGCGGAGCGAAAATGGACTGTCGATCGTGACGGTGCATATAAGTTGATTGAAGCTGCCAGGAATAAAGGTATCAAGCGATACGTCATGATCAGTGCCATGAAGGTTGAAGAACCTCGGGGGAATGAGGTGTTTCAGGTGTATCAAAAAGCCAAGTCGGAAGCCGATAAGGCATTGCGTGAAAGTGGTTTGCAGTACACTATCATCAGGCCTGGCAAGTTGACCGATGACCTGCCCAGGGGGCGAGTGGTTCTTGGAAAAAACCTCCCGACCGGACAGATATCACGATCGGATGTAGCAGCTGTTGTTGCCGAAGTACTGGA
>CAYMBG010000086.1:7355-9078 GCA_964388615.1 uncultured Chitinophagales bacterium
TTTGTGTCACTGCTGATACCTATGCGCTTTTGAGAGATGGGCGCGAAGAAACTGGGCCACCCCGAAGCAGACCGAAATTTGGCAACAGAAGAGAATATCGGGTTTGAACAACCCCGGCAGACGTAGACCCCTTCTGTTTCGGTTTCATAGTATTTGTTATCAAACGGTCTTTCTGTGCCTTCCGAACGAAGTATGTCGTATTCCGGGGGTGTCAATCGACTGCGCCAATCCTTTTCATCAATGTCGATGGTTTCTTCGGAATCAGGGAAAAGGCTGATATCGAACCAGGAGGGGACCATTGCCTTTCTTATAGATTCCGGCAGAGGTCTGTCAGTGTTAAGTGTCATAGTAATCCAGTTTGGTTATAAATGATCATTAAGACATTTAAAATCAAATATAAAGGCTATCCGGGTCATTTGAAAAACGTTATCCGCTCATTACCATCAAAGGAACAACTCGATATTATCAATAATACGCGGGTATATTTGATTGATATGAACCCCAAAGCACAAGTTATGACAGTTCTCCTTTTATGATTAAAGGATTTTTGAAAGTTAATATCATTTGTATGTACATTATCAAAACCTGTGGAAAGGATATTATTGAGAAAGCTTGTGCAGGTTTGATATCTTATTTTGTAAGATATCGGTCTCTTCCTTATAAAAAGAAAAAGTAAACTGATGAAATTACCATATATCACAACAACAACGATTATTCTGCCGATTACGGCACTTTTCGTACTGTCTGCCTGTCAGCCTGAGGCCGACAGTACGGAAGTTGAGTCTGCCGAAATCCAGCCGGTTGCAACCGTTGAAAAACATGACGTTATCTTTGACACCGATGCCAACAATGAGGTGGACGATCAGCATGCGTTGGCCTATTTGCTGTTCAACGGGGATCATTTCAATGTGGAAGGGGTGACCGTAAACGCTACCAGTGATCCGGACGGATTTGATATTGAATCCGATGTTCAGGATCACTACGATGAAGCCCGGCGGGTTATGCAGTTGAGCGGGGAGTTATATGGCAGGATTCCGTTGAAACTTGGAGCCCAGGAAGGGTTCGACGAAATCGAAGCTCAGCTGGAAAATCCCGAATTTGATGGTCATGAAGCGGTTGATTTTATCATCGAACAGGCACTGGCCGAACGTGACCAGGAACTGATCCTGTTGGCTGTGGGAAAATTGACGAATGTGGCCCTGGCTGTGGCCAAAGAACCTTCGATTATTGAGAATGTCAGGCTTTACTGGCTTGGCGCCAATTACCCCGATACTGGAGAGCACAACAAGGTATGGGATATTCCGGCCATGAATTATCTGCTGGAAAGCGATATTCCTTTCGAGGTGGTGACGGTGCGTTACGGTGATCCCTCAGGTACGGACGCCGTTAAGGTGACTCAGGATCAGATCCTGCATCGCATGCCGGGCAAGGGACCACGTATCTCCGAACCGATTACCGGCCGGCATGGCGGAGAGTTTGACAATTGGGGCGATTACTCGGCCAATCTTTTTGAAATGTACAGCATGTATGGAGACCCGCCCTCGCGTGCCCTGTTCGATATGGCTGCGGTAGCTGTTGTCAAGAATCCCGGCTGGGCGGAACGCCGCATGATTCCGGCCCCGATCTATGACATTGAAAGTGACGAATGGATCGACCGGGATGACAATCCGCGGGAAATCGCTTTGTGGGAGTGGTTTGATATCTACGCAATCATGAACGACTT
>CAYMBG010000086.1:9178-11758 GCA_964388615.1 uncultured Chitinophagales bacterium
CCGACAAGACTGGACTGCTCCACTTCTGTGAACTCATAATAGCGGGCTCTTTCACCACTCAAATACTCTTTGAAATACTTTTCAAATGAAGATTTCAGATTATGCATCTTGTAAAAAGTGGTCCCCTCGATGGTGATCAATATGGGTTTGTCCGGCGATTTTCCCTTATTGGTTTTAAGCACCACCGATGCGAGATTTCCAGCCACCAGTTTAGCGGCACGATCAATCAGACATTCAACAATTTCGACCCCTTTTTCATCGTCCGTGTTGTTTGTCATGTATTCCGGAAACGATCCGCGGTCCGATGCTTCCCGTGTAACATATTTGTTTACATCTTCCGTGGTAAGCTCATTGAGTGCAGATATTTTTTGTGCGGTTTCCGGTGAAAAAACACCCTCTTTTGCTGCTGTTTTCAGCGTTGCCAGACTTAAACTGCCGATGTATCCACCCGAAAACATTTTTTCAAAACTGTAACTTCCGGGATTATCTGTTGTATTGTCAAAAGCGATATCAACAGGGGTACGGGGAGCCTTTCCAAAATTGCCGGACTCAACATTGATGATCTGGCTTTTTTCGGGATCAAGATCCGGTTTTTTCAGAATATTCCGGTTCTTTTCAATGTAACAGGTATTGGTGCCGGTACCCAGGATAAATCCGATGAAAGAGTCATACTCTTTTTCGAAAGAGGCGGACTTGCCGGCAAGCAGCGTGGCCACCGTGTCATTTAATAGTACAATTTGTTTGTCGGGCATACCGAGTGCTTCCAACAGGCTTTTGCCGATCATTTGACCAACGACCTCGGGTGCCTTTACTTCTTTGCTGAACTGCAAAAGCTTGCCGTCTTTATTTGGATATATTTCCGTGGCATACGAAAAACAGAACCCGATTCTTTCGCAATCGGTTACCAGGGGTTTGATGTTTTCGGCCATTTCATGAAAGAACGCTTCTTTCGTGACTTCCTTTTTCAAGCCTGGCATTTTGGCATTAACCGTATCCGTTATTTCAAGCCGGCCTTCTTTGGTGAATTTGACTTTCGCAGCCCTGAAATTGGTACCTCCGGCATCAATGGCCACAACGGGAACATCCGTTATAAACTCATTATCGGCCTCAATATAGGTTGGGATCATGCGCAGGGTACTGTCTTTTCCCTCCAGACCTTGTACCATTTCAGAGGTAAAAACTTCCACCAGGTTTTGAATGTCAACATCTGCTGCCCGAATCTGCTGTTCTTTTAAAAATGTCTCAACTTCTTTCATGGTAAAATGGAATTTAGTGCAAATTGGAGCTCTCTGTTCAGCGGAGCAATTACTGTGTTTTTGATATAATTTTGGATCAATTTAATGCTGCTATGGGTATAAAACAAGGATACCGGTACGCATTCCGGTTTATCAGTACATCAAACGGAACGGGGGAAAAACGGATATAGTTCTAACAATAGAAACAACAAAACGCTTTATAACCGGCAAAATGCTGAATAGATCGTTCATTTATAAATGGCAAAAAGAAAAAAACGAGGAGGAGAATGATGAGGACAAAGAGTGTATGGGAAATGCTACCGAGTTCAATAGCGATGGTAATAACCGTGTCGATGATGCTGGTGACAGCGACGGGCTTCACGACTACTGTACAAGCCCAGGACCGGGGTACAGAAAATCCCCGCGTGAGCCCCAATGCGGTAGTTAGTCAGACGATTGGCACCACCGATGTCGTGATCACTTACGGTCGTCCCGCCGTTAGAGACCGGATCATATTCGGCGAACTGGTTCCTTTCGGGGAAATCTGGAGGACCGGTGCTGATGAGGCAACAACCATCAGCTTCTCTAATGATGTGCTGCTTGAAGGAGAGCCGGTAGAATCTGGAATCTACAGTCTGTTCACCATCCCCCGGGATGAAGAGCGATGGACTATAGTTCTCAACAACATCGCCGATCAATGGGGCGCTTATGATTATGATATGGATGAAGACGAAGTCCGGGTACATGTCAACGCTGAGGAGGCTGTCTTCATGGAACAGATGATGTTCTATTTTGAGGATATCGATGAAGTTGCCGGCACCACTGTGCTGCATTGGGATACCACAAAGGTCTCCTTTGAGATAAGAGAGGATAAATGACAGATTTCTTGTTTGCGGCAACTTGACTTCAGTACGCTGACCTTGTCTATCTGGTCAGCGTCGAGGCTTGGGATTCTGATTCCAGGTTAATCTGCTATTGTCCGATTTGACTTCTACAAAAAATCGGCATTGCACTACTCCGATCACTGATACATCCGTTTGTCCGGCATATCGGATTTTCAGCCCACTCGGTTGAGGCAGCAATGCTGCTTATGGATCAATTCGACTTTGACACCATCATGTTCCCGGTTTCCCCGTCATCCTGGCATGCCGCTTTGGTCCGCAGGTTTTGCAGCGGTGACCTTCTCCATGTTTTATCCGTCACTGATTACCGAAGTGCGGGGGTACAACACGGAAGGCTTGATTGTCCCATTGATCCAGCTGATCATGTTCGGCATGGGAACCGCTATGAGTCTTCAGGATTTTGCCGGGGTGATAAAAATGCCGAAGGGCGTGTTTGTCGGATT
>CAYMBG010000087.1:0-11691 GCA_964388615.1 uncultured Chitinophagales bacterium
TGGCCAGGTTGTGTACGAATACCACTGAGACAGTTTGCAGGATCACATCTCCCTATTTTTCTCAACAGGAAATTCACAAATAAAAGTACTTCCCTTTCCTTGCTCTGATTCCAGCCAGACCGTGCCCATTAATCGTTTGACCAACATATTCACCGCATAGAGCCCCAGACCCGTTGAGGGTTCACTGTTAGTAGGTTTGGCTGAGAGCTTGGCAAACATCTGAAATGCTTTTTTCTTGTCATCCTCCGTGAATCCGGGCCCCTCGTCACCCACAATTAACTGCCAGTGATCTGACCCCGATTTTTTGACCTCTACCAGTATACGGGAGGGTCCTTCAGAAAATTTTAACGCATTGGAGATCAGATTATCCAGAATTCGATTTAAAAACGGAGCGTAAGTCTCCACGTTCAACCGGACCACTTGTATCTCTAATGAGATATTTTTCCTCCTTGCACCCTCCTGAAAGTCGTTAGCCGCCTTTTTGACCAACTCATCTACTCTGGTGGAATGGATATCAAGCTTCTCGTTTTGCTTATCTAATGACTGAACCTCCAATAAACTGTCAATCATTTGATTTAACCTGTATGCCGAGTTGCGTGCCATTTCAATGTGCATCAACTCTGTCTCATCCTCAACCGATTCACTGATTACATCCAGAAAACCGATGACCCCGAAAAGCGGATTGCGTAAATCATGGACAATAACATCCATAAGGCGCTTTTTGTCATTGTTAAGCCGCTGAAGCTCTTGATTGAGCTCTTCAAGTTGTGTGTTTTTATGCAAAATCTGATTGTTCTTTTGCTCAAGATTTTCATAAGCAAATTTTAACTTTCTCTGATTCCGATAAAAAACAATCATCAATACACCAATGACAATCAAGGCTACAAGCAGTACGTACAGGAAGCCACGTTGATTTTTACTGAGACGCTCCTGAGAATCAAGCTCCTGACGCAATAATTCGTTATCGGCAACAGCCATATCAACCTCATAAGCCGCCCTGACCTCCTCAAACTCACGATCCCGACGGTTTTCATCAATGCTATCTGCATACGCTTTGTAATTCCGATATGCATCCAAAGCACTCTGGTAATCGCCCTTTTCTTCCAAAAGAGCCGACTTCAATTCCCATCCATCCGCCATTAAAACTATATTCCCCATTTGCTGAGCCAAATTCCGGGTTTCAACAATGTAAGGCATCGCCTCTTCAAAACGCTCTGTCTCGTATAAGGTACTCGCCAATCCGAATGAAAGATACATCAGACCCGGAGCGAACCCTGCTTCACGGCTACTTTCGTAGCCCTCGCTAAAAAGGGAATAGGCTACATCGTATTCTTGGCTATCGAGATGAATTTGTGCCAAATTATATTGATTCCTGATGACTCTTGGTGTCAGGTCTAATTCCCGGTTGATTGTAATAGCATCATTCAAGGCATTGATTGCATCATCCACATCGCCTAATCCATTCAGGGCATTAGCCATATTATTATAGGTGATAGCCATTTGAACCTGATCTCCATCCTGTGTATGTAATGCCAGCGAATGCCGGTACTCTTCAAGCGCTTTCTCATAATCTCCCTGCCCGTAAAGAAGCAATCCAATATTATTACGCGAGATGGCCTCGCTGTGTTTGTCTCCTTCTTCCTGAAATATAGACAAGGCATCATAGTTGTATTGGAGTGCTTCCACAGGATTATTTTCCGAAACGACACTTGCCCTTGTAGCATAGACCTTCGCCATAACATTTTTATCCTCCAACTCCGGGACTTGCAGCAGTGCTTTCTCAATCGCGTCAAAAGCTTCTGCAGATCGTCCCATCATGCCATAAATATTGGATTGCTGAATTCGTGCATTGGCAATCTGCTCGGGTGTCGCATGCTCCTCAGAGTATTCCAGGACTCGATTGACAAGTACCAATGCCGTATCCAATCGGTTACGGTTCAAAAAAGAAATGGCCGACAGTGTTTTAGCCGTTATAAGTGCCCTGTAATTACCGTCCTGTCCGGCCATGGTAAAAATCTCTGAGGCAAGCGAATCACTGCCTTCATAGTCCATATTCCGGCCATACGCTTCCAACCGTTCATTTAAAACCGATAATTCATCCGAATATTGATCCGGCTCCTCAGAAACGTCGGTACATGAAGCAAATGACAAACTCCCCACGAAAAACAGGAAGGCAATAAACTTGAGACGCTCACTATTCACACTTATGCGGATGTATGTCATTTTAAAATACCGACTGGCAGGGGTAGGAGTTCAAAAACACCTTATAAATTGCTTTAATGCAAAAAGAACAGGCATTTTTATTACATCACATCCAAATAAAAAAACAACTTTTTCTTATATTACAATAATTTAATCAACGTTTTCCTTAAGGACAAACAGGCAATTACAAAGATATCATGCGGCCTTTGTTCACAACACCTACGAGCAGGTATTTATGAGGGTTTCCAAAAATTTAAGGTGGTTCTTTTTGGCGCTGGGCCTGGTATCCATTTTCGGGCTCACGGGTATGAATGTTTACTCATTATACGCTCTTCATGAGAACACTGTACAAAACACCGTTGAAAAGCAAAAACGCCAGATGCTTGAATTCACTAATCAGGTTCGGAGTCGGTTTAGTTATCCTGTCGGTGAACTATGGCAACTTGACATGCAAAAAATTGGCGAGGCATTCTCAACTCCGGAAACAGTCCCTACCGAACTCATCAACATCGTATATGAAGCGGATCAGGACCCTCTTTTTTCAGATATCTACTTATACCCTACACGTACCGACACCTGCACCAAGCGAGAAAAACGGGTCGTCTGGAAGTTTGACAACACATATGGCCAATTTGAGAGAACTCCTGATATCCATCACCGCGTCAATGACGGCCTTGCCATGGCACAAACACGGATGAATTCATTAATCGGTGAATATCAATGGAATACACGTGTTTTTTTTGACAGTCATAACAGCATAACCATTGTAATGGTTGATCCAGACAACCAGAAAATTATTGGCTATCTTAATTTTTTGATCAACCGTGAATATCTGGTGAATGAATATCTAACTTCCAAACTCACAAAAGTATTTGGCAGTGGTGAAGAAACCGGGATTATTTTATGGTTACACGATTGGACAAAAAACGAAGTTTTGGCAACTACGGATCCGAACTATCATTATAACTATCAAAAAGTGGATTTCATTCAAAACTTCCCGGATTTGCTCAATGATTGGAACCTCAAAGCTGCGTTTACAGCCAACCCGGTCATTGCAGCATCCAGAGCTTCATTGATGCGCAATCTCTTTGTTTTGGGAGGAGCTGTGATTTTGATTGTTGGAGCATTGGCATTCATTTTCTACACAGCGCAGAGGGAGCGCTCACTAGTAGAGCGCCAGAGCCTTTTCCTGGCCAATGTCACACATGAGCTTCAGACTCCGTTATCGGTGATATTGGCTGCCGGTGAAAATCTATCCGATGGCAGGGTTTCAGATACCAAAAGGCTTCGTTCCTATGGCACACACATTTACACCGAATCCATGCGTTTACGATCCATGATTGAACGATTACTGGACACGGCCAAGATGAACTCCAATGGAACTTCACTGCAAAAAAAACAGATTGACCTTCCAGCATTTACCAAGAATCTACTCACTAACAAGCAAAGCTATTTTGATTCCAACGGGGTGAATCCCGTATTTGAATGCATGGAGGTAAATGCCGTTATTCATGCCGTTCCGGATGACATTACCTCTGCTCTGGATAATCTTATTGAAAACGCAATTAAATACAGTCAGGAAAGAAAGTCCCTCGCAATTCGTATCTTTCAAAGTAAAAAACACGTAACGCTTGAGGTAGAAGATCACGGCATCGGTATTCCCCGAAAAGCACAAAAGTACATTTTCGATAAATTTTTTCGTGTGGAGGATACCTTAACGGCAACGACAAAAGGTCATGGGTTGGGTCTTTCCATAGTCAAAAATCTGGTAAAGCGTAATGGTGGCACAATCCGTGTTAGCAGTAGTCCTGGAAAAGGATCGACTTTTACTCTTAGTTTTCCAGTTTATTCCATGGCAGAGGATCAAAAAATTCCTGGAAATAACCAAATTTTAAAATCTCAAAAATTCACTCATGTCTCATAAAAATGCAGTCATCATGATCGTCGAGGATGAACCAAGTCTGATATTCACACTTCGGGACACCCTTGAAAATGAAGGATATCAAATCATTGTAGCTGAAGATGGAAACCAGGCATTAACACTGCTCGATGATACAAAACCAGATTTGATGATATTGGATATTATGCTACCGGGTATGAGTGGTTTTGATGTGTGTCATAAAATTCGGGACAGGAACATGCAATTTCCAATTATCATCCTCACAGCACGTGATCAGGAAATTGATAAGGTAACCGGTCTAAATCTGGGAGCCGATGACTATATCACCAAACCTTTTGGTGTCAAGGAACTGTTGGCCAGAATAAAAGCCCGATTGCGACGAAAAGAGGCAACACCTGCAGAAAACCTGGATACCATACATTTGGATGACATTTTGATTGACCTCAATAATGCCCGTGTTACTCGTCCAGATGGCGATATTGAATTAACCACAAGAGAAGTAGAGGTATTACGCTATTTGTCAGCTTCTCCAAACGAACCCATTACCAGAAGAGCCTTACTTGAAAATGTCTGGAGATACGAGCATAGCTCAAACACACGCACAGTGGATGTGCACATATCAAAACTTCGTTCAAAAATAGAAATGCAACCGGAAGATCCGCGCTACCTGGTCACTATGCACGGAGTTGGTTATATGCTGAAGCTGAAACAAAACGCGTAAAGCCTTCAATCTGACTTTTCAACAATCCAGCAATCATCTCATCGGTAATGCCCTGTTTTTCATCGAATATATTGCCTACACGCTGTAAGAATACACGCTCAGGATAATTATGGGCATTACGATACGAACAGATCATTTGTAATTGTTCAACTGCCCGCAACGCACCAAAAGCTCCAGCCGCCTCACCGACATAGGCAATCGGCTTCTTCTCAAATGCCTCCGGAAAAGGAAGATAGTCAATAAATAGCTTCAGAATACCCGGAAAAGAGCCGTTGTACTCGGGAACAACCATGACAAGTCCGTCGGTATCCAGTACATTATCCCGGAATGCCTCAATTTTCGGAACCGACTTGCCGTAATTTCCGCCTTCAGCCTCCCGGATCGGAAAATCTTCCAGACTGACAACCTTTGCCTCAGCTCCCTGAGCCTCGTACAGCGGTCTGATATAGTTGGCAATTTTCAACGCCTGCGAACCAGGCCGGTCGGTACCACTCAATATGGTTATAGAGCTCATAAGACTAATCAAGAGTTTAGGTGTTTCATTTCCCATACCAGCAAAGTTGACACTACCCTGCCAGTAGGCATGTCATCAGACATCATTCAATCAACTAAGCCCATAACAGTTATGAAACCGGATTTCATTCACCATGTGGCAAAAAAAAAATCTGCCGACGAAAAGGGCTTTTTTATACCCGCCAGACATAATTTATAACTATAAATTAAATATAATCATAATTTAATATTGATTTTATGTTAAAATGCCTTAGTTTTTTATTCGTTACAAGCGCTAAGCTTTAAAACAGAAACCCCGCAACTAATTAACACTTAAATCAATTACTATGAAGTTAATGATGCCACCTAGAAATTCCGTTAAGGCCTATATGGTTTTAGCTGTTTTATTCCTGCTTCCGGGATTAAGCATAGCATCCGAGGGAGGATATGAATCCCTGGAGGCGTTCCGGGCTTCTGCCGAATATGCTGTTTTTGTGATTGACAACCTCTGGATACTACTGGCAGCTGCCATGGTCTTCATCATGCATCTCGGTTTTGCCACTGTTGAAAGCGGCATGTCACAGGGAAAAAACTCGATCAATGTTATTTATAAGAATGTTTTTATACTCACCACAGGCATCCTGAGCTATGGTATCATAGGCTTCCAACTCATGTATCCGGGCGAATTTAACGGAATTCTCGGTTTGGGTGGTTTGGGGATTGGGGTAGACCACTCAGATCCTGTAGGAATGTTCACTCCTGAATACGGGGAGAATATGACGATCTATGCCGATTTTATTTTTCAGGCCATGTTCGCAGCCACTGCCGCCACCATTGTCTCCGGTACAGTGACCGGTCGGATCAAAATATCTGCTTTCATGATCTTCGGTGCGTTGTTGGTGGCGTTCTGCTACCCGATTACCGGTAGCTGGGTCTGGGGCGGAGGTTGGCTCGACGGTCTGGGATTCTATGATTTTGCAGGATCTACGCTGGTACATGGTGTAGGTGGTGCTGCCGGACTGGCCTGTGTCCTGATTCTCGGACCACGAATTGGAAAATTCATAAATGGCTCCTCCCACACGATTCCCGGACACAGTGTCCCGCTTGCCACTGTTGGGGTTTTTCTGCTCTGGTTCGGTTGGTTTGGTTTCAATGGTGGCTCCGTACTGAGTGCCAATCCTGTTGAAGTCTCTTATGTATTCGTGACAACAGCAATTTCCGCCTCCGCAGGGGCACTTTTTGCTATGCTAACGGCTCGTATTGTTATTAAAAAGCTTGACGCTGAAATGGCCCTTAACGGAATCCTTGCCGGCTTGGTCGGAATTACCGCCGGTGCCGATGTCATTGCTCCTTTCATGGCCGGAGTAGCCGGAGCCGTTTCGGGAGTCATTGTGGTATTGTCGATTATCATGTTCGACAAACTCAAAATCGATGATCCCGTTGGTGCGATATCCGTCCATGGGGTTTGTGGAATTTGGGGCACTCTGGCCGTGGCGCTCTTCTCATCAGCCGCGTCATTCGGAGTGCAACTTCTTGGCGTGGTCACCATTTTCGGATTCACTTTTCTGTTTTCACTGGCTGTATTTGGAATCATCAATGCAATTATGGGAGTCAGGGTCTCCGAAGAGTATGAAACACGAGGACTGGATCTTTCCGAACATGGAATTGGTGCATATCCGAATTTCACCATGATCGACTCAAGCTTCACTGGATCTAAATCAGAACCTACCTAATCCCTCAATAATGCTTCACAGTAAAGCCATTCCGCTTGAAAACGGGATGGCTTTTTTTATGACCCTTTCTCCTTTTTAGTTTTGATATCCTGTAATCGATCCCAGCGTCGGACCTCGTTCCCCTGGTCACCCGGCCGATACCATTTTTTCTCTTTCAGCGAGTCAGGTAGATACTGTTGCCTTACCCAGTGACCCGGATAATGGTGTGGGTACTTATAGTTCTCAGATGCATTACCTCCATCCAAATATCGTGCTTTTTTTGCATTAGCCGTTTTATCGCGCAAATGAGACGGCACCGGTTTGGTTCCCCGTTCTTTGTGTTCGCTAATCACATCGAAAATCGCACCCGTACTGTTGCTTTTGGGTGCCAGTGACAAGTGCAGACATGCCTGTGATAAAAAATAAAATCCCTCTGGCATACCACACTTTTCAAAAGCTTCATGAGCACTATTAATCACTGTGAGGGCATTGGGATCTGCCAGACCAACATCCTCGGAAGCAAAAATGAGTAACCTGCGAAAAATAAAATGGGGATCCTCTCCTCCCTCCAGCATGGCTGTCAACCAATATAGCGCCGCATCCGGATCTGAACCTCGCATTGATTTGATCAACGCAGATGCAAAATGGTAATGCTCATCTCCCGTGCGATCATACCGAAGATAACGTTTTTGTATAGACTGCTGAGCTACATCGACGTTTATTCGTTTCACGCCATCATCATCTTCGCGGCTGGTCAAAACCGCCATCTCAAGCGCGTTCAAAGCATGACGAATATCCCCACCTGAATACTCTGCAAAATAAACAATGGCATCATCAGAAACTGCCGCATTCAGGGAACCGAGTCCCCGCTCCTTGTCATTCAAAGCTCGAAATAAAAGCTTCTTGATATCCCCGGTCTCAAACGGATACAACTCAAAAAGCTGGCAACGTGACAGTAACGGTCCAACCAAAGAATAAAAGGGATTCAGTGTAGTGGCTCCTATAAGGGTAAGCAAGCCGGTCTCTATATGCGGCAATAAGGCATCCTGCTGCGCTTTGTTCCAGCGATGGATTTCGTCAACAAACAAAATCGTTCTGTTCCGATGATATTTCATCTGGTCATCAGCCTTTCGAACAACCTCGCGGAACTCTTTCAAACCATCCAGAACCGCATTCAGTATCACAAACTGTGCGTCGACCTCCCGGGAAATCACATGTGCCAGTGTGGTTTTGCCACTGCTTGGCGGCCCATAAAAAATCATGGACCCCAAACGCCCACTCTCAATCATTCGCCTGAGCAGCTTCCCCTCTCCAAGTAGATGTAACTGACCAACAAATTCATCCACTGACAACGGCCGCATTCTTGTAGCAAGGGGAGACGATTGATTCTTGTGGGCTGAGACACCGGTGGATTTCGAATCGTCAAACAAGTCCATTCTTTGATATCCTTTGCATGCGCATATTAGGTAGGTGTCGAATTGTTCAATACAATATCAGCCGAGCAAAACCAGCTATCAAAATTCCCAAGGGACATCCATACATTCTGACCCACCGGTCCCGTCACCTTCAGACCGTACTGCAACGCTCCATAATTTCGATAATCTTGGTAATCTGCCGATGCTTCAGCTGATATCTCATGTTCTTGCCGTCACGGGTCGATACCAGAACACCTTTATTTTTCAGTATCCCAAGATGATGTGAAGCAACAGCCTGTTCCACATCAAGCTTTTCATGAATTTCGGAAACAGATAATGTCTCATGCTCCTCCAGCAATTCTATAATGGCAATTCTAAGTGGATGAGCAATTGCCTTTAGAATGGATGCGCAATTTTCAAGTTTATGAACTCCGGAATTTACATCTAACATCGAAACTTCCCATTTTTTGCATTAACGTATATACATATGCCGTATATGAAATATATCGCTTTCCTGATAGAAACGAAAATATTTATTCATATATTTTTATACATATAAGTAAACCATGCAGACCACAGAACGCAGCCTCAGATCCATCTTTAGATTTTTCGTAAAACAGCCCGTATAACCCATGCACTTCCTCTGTGCCCTACACCCTCATCCAATTCCGTCAGGGTTTCCTGCAGGGTTAAAAAATCAGATTTTTTGAAATCAGACTTGAGCGTTGATGCATCATAGAGCATTGAGGGGTCCGATGGCCCCCCGGAATCGTTTCCAATCTGTTTTTTATGGAAAGCCTCCAAAATGAGGACACCACCGGGTCGCAGTGAAGTTTCCACCGACTGATGCAACCGTTTTCGCTCAATATCCGGCAAATGTGCATAAATCATAGCAGCTGCATCATATACCCCCTCATGTAATTCCGGACTTGTCATATCACGCAGATGATAGGAAATTGCAACCCCACTCTGAGCTGCGAGTTTAAGCGCCTTATGTTGAGCTGCCTCGCTAAAATCAATGGCGTCGACCTGCCATCCCTTCTTTGCAGCATAGACAGCATTCCTCCCCTCTCCCTCCATAGGCAAGAGCAGTCGACCGGGCGAATGCTCGTCAATTTGTTCCGCGAAAAACCGGTTAGGCTCCTTGCCATATATAAAAAAATCTTCTTTGTACCTGTCTTCCCAAAATTGCTTCATTATTACACCATTGGTAACGCTTTTATCGATTTTATTCATCACCGGCATCAATAGCTTCCTGAATATCCAGGAAGCCAAGTTTTTCTTTTTTGCCGGTTTTTGTTTTAAGTGAAACATCTCCGGAATCGCTAACATCCCGCTCAAAAAAACCACTTCTTGCCATAATATCCCTGACAGGTCCATGAATGGCCGCCATCCGAAATTGGACATCTTTATCCTGGAGTTCTTTTTCAAGCTCTGCCAGGGCGTGAATTCCAGTAGTATCCACGGAATTGATACCGGAAGCATCAAGAATCACGGCCCTCAAGGCGGCACCTTTTTCTGCAACATATTCCTTGACCGCGTCTTTAAAGAACTCGGCATTGGCATAAAACAATGGTGCATCAAAGCGTATTACAAGAACATCATCCCGGTCATAAGCTTCATCAAATCGCGATATATTCCTGTACACATTTGTTCCAGGCAACTGACCAAGGCGGGCAACATGTGGCCTGCTACTATGATAGATGACCACCCCCAGTGATGCAACCACGCCTGTCAGTATTCCCTCCTCTATTCCGATAAACAAAGTAACCAGGAAAGTGATGGCCATCATTGCAAAATCCTCTTTTTGAGTGAACCATAGAAATCGGATTTCTTTGGTATCAATAAGACCCAGAACAGCTGTTATAATGACCGCTCCCAACACCGCATTAGGCAGATAATAAAACAGGGGAGTCAAAAAAAGTAACGTAAGTCCGATTATTATGGCGCTGATAATGCTGGCCATACCTGTTTTAGCACCAGCCTGGTCATTCACTGCTGATCTTGAAAACCCACCTGCTACCGGAAACGCCTGAAACAGCGAGCCTCCTATATTTGCAGAACCCAGAGCGACCAGTTCCTGGTCAGCATCCAGTTTGTAATCGCGGTGTCTTGCATGAATAGATTTGGCTACAGCAATTGACTCCATGAACCCAACCAGTGATATAGCCACACCCATCGGAATAAGACTGTAGAGGGAACTCATAGAGATATCGGGGGTTTGAAGTGCCGGCAGGCCGGAAGGCACAGCTCCAATTATTTGAATACCATGTTGATCCCACCCGGTCAAGGCCACCAATCCGGTAGCCGCCATCACCGCTGCCAAAGCAGCCGGGATTCGGGGGTTCCATTTTTTTATGGCATATATCAACAAAATCGCACTGAATCCCAAAACAGCTGATCCCAGGTGGATTTCACCACGATATTGAAAGATCTGATAGACAATTTGATGGACATGTTTTGAGCTTTCCATTGTAATGCCCAGCAAATTATGAGCCTGACTAAAAGCTATAATAAGCGCTGTCGCTGCGGTGAAACCAATAATTACCGGATGAGAAAGGTAGTTAACCAAAAAACCCATGCGAAATAATCCCATGAGTAGCTGAATGACACCCACCAAAAGAGCAAGCAGTATTGCCAGTTGGATATATTCATCGCTTCCCGGTTCTGCCAAACCTGCCACACCAGCCGAAACCAGCAGGGCAACAACGGCAACAGGTCCGACACCAAGTTGGCGTGACGTTCCCATCATACCATAAATGAACAAAGGTACGAGGGCTGCATAAAGACCATAAACCGGTGGAAGCCCGGCAATAAATGCATAGGCCATAGCCTGTGGAATCAGCATTACGCCCACCGTTAATCCGGCTGACATATCCCCCTTAATCAAGCCGGTGTGGTAAGCCGGTAACCAAGACAGTATGGGGAAAAATTTCTTCAAAGCTTTTTATGTGTCAATCCAATCCCTTCGTACTTAAAAAAAAGGGCTCCGAATATTTATCCGAAGCCCTGTTTGAATCTCATCGCTGTAAATTACTCAGCGAATGTTTCCCGGTCTTTCAACCATTCATCAAAATTACCATCGATGTAAGCCACATCGTGGCCATATCGTTGGACAAGCGCTGATGCAACAGCAGAACGGCCACCGCCAGAGCAGTGTACATAAACCGTTTTCCCATTAGACTGCACTTCGCCTATACGCTCCAATAAACGGGTGTGCGGAATGTTTTTTGCACCCGGCAGATGTCC